>NZ_JAUPTE010000079.1:0-31393 GCF_036701705.1 Microcoleus sp. w1-18aA5
AGCAGGATTTGTTGACACCCAAACATTGATATCTTTTTTTTTTAATATATTGATTGTACACGACTATTTAACGGAGTGAATACCTCCACTAAAATTGTCAAAAAATATATCTAATAACAGAGAAAGAATATAAAACACTGGTAGTCTAAAGGCTACAACTGCGTTTCATACCCTGCGGGAAAGACCGGGGTTCTCACGCGACGCACTATAGGAAGAAGTTAATAATCTCAATTCCGCTTATATCTGAGATATTGCACCCTTTTCAATCAGCGTTTTATTGACTGGCTAGGAGCAATGGCGCACAATAAAATTAACTTTTTGTGGAACAGGCATCTTGCCTGTTCATAAAAAGCTTATTGAAAATGGTGTAACATCCCAGATGTAACCAATTTTATTGTCGTGCCCTCGCGCATCATCTCCAATAAAAAAACCTCACAGATGGAGGTTTTTTGATGATTATTGGTGCTAGTCGGACAGGTTAAAACATCCTGTCCCTGCATAATGCCCACAGCCCTAAGACTCGATTCTTAGCGGTAGTCACTTCGCACGGCTGGCTCGCGATCACTCGTTGTAGTTGTATAGCGGACGTTTTCTTCGCGTTTGCGGGGAATCAAACCCAACAAACCAGACAAGCCTAGCAATCCCAACCATCCCCAATCAAAATCGCGATCGGTCTCAGCATTGTAGACATCGGAGCGAGGAGTTGTGGTGGTTGTAGTGCTGTTAGTACCGGAAGTAGTACCGCCCGTTGTATCTGTCTGAGCTGAAGCAGGGAGATGAGCTGGTGCTAGGGCTAAACCAGCAGCTATAATACCTGCACCGATTGCTTTGGATAAATCAGAACGTTTCATAATTCAAATGCTCTCTGTTGGCTAAAATCTTTAACTATCAAAACTATATCAATGGGCTTTTAAAGTTAAATCCATCTCTAGCAGTAAAGATGGTTATGTTCCACCTATAACTACAGATTGATATCCAATTTTTAGCAGACACACAAAATGAAATATTGCTCGCGGAGGCACTCCGGTACTAGACATAGGGGGTCTGGCACCTCAGTCGGTTATGAGGCACTCCGGCAGTCCCGACAATAGACAAGGTGTTGTTTACAAAAAAAGGTAAACTCAGATATTGCACAGATAAGTGTTGGAACTCGATCGACGGAGATCAAAACTTTTGGGTATAGAGTTACGCAGCTACGTATTTCTAGACAACTTGCAGCCACAGCACGCAGCATACATCGGCACAGTCGCCGCCGGATTCTTGCCGCTGCCAGGGGATGCGTCGCTGTGGATAGAAATCTCGCCCGGTATCGAAATTAACCGAATTACCGATGTCGCCCTCAAATCTGCCTCCGTGCGCCCAGGGGTGCAGATAGTCGAGCGCTTGTACGGTCTTCTGGAAGTACACTCGAGTCAGCAGGGGGAAACGCGGGCAGCAGGCAAAGCAATTCTAGAATTCATCGGAGTCCGCAGAGAAGAATGTATCAAACCGCGAGTGATTTCCAGTCAAATTATTCGCAATATTGATGCCCACCAAACACAATTAATCAACCGCACCCGGCGCGGACAGTTGCTGCTGGCGGGACAAACGCTTTACGTCTTGGAAGTAGAACCGGCGGCCTATGCAGCGCTGGCGGCTAATGAAGCAGAAAAAGGCGCCTCTATTAACATCTTAGAGGTTCAGGCTGTAGGTAGTTTCGGACGGCTTTACCTTGGCGGCGCAGAACGAGATATTATAGCAGGTTCCCAGGCAGCAATTGCGGCGGTGGAAAGCGTGACGGGTCGAGAAAATCCAGCAATTTTAGGTCGCAAGGAATAGCCGTTAAAGGAGATGCAATTATGGCAAATACACAGCATTTAGCGCTGTTAAAAAAAGGTGCAGTCACTTGGATTAAATGGAGAAGTCTCAACCCAAATATAGAACCGGATCTCAGCGAAGCTAACCTCGCGGAAGCAAATCTCAGAGGTGCACATCTTTGGCGATCGAACCTTTTTAAAACAGATTTGTTTAAGGCTAAATTAATTGCGGCAAACCTGGCAGAATCTAATTTTAGTTTAGCAAATCTTGCGGGAGCGCAACTGCTGGAATCTAATTTAATTAAAGCTAATTTAACGGGAACCAACCTGCAAGCGGCTGACATCAGGGGATCTGATTTGAGCGGTGCTAATTTAATTGGGGCTGACCTCACCGCTGCTAATCTCCAAGAAACAGATTTCGGTGATGCGAATTTAATCGGTGCGGTGATGTCTGGAGTTAATGCGATGGGCGCGAACCTCAACTGTGCTAATCTCTGTCAAGCTAATCTCACTCAAGCCGAATTGATTGAAGCACATTGCTATGCAGCTAATTTCTCTAAAGCTAACCTCGGAGAAGCTCACTTCACTGGAGCATATCTTTTCCGGGCAAATCTATGTTTTGCACAGTTGATTGCGGCAGATTTCCGGTGGACAAACCTTGGCAAAGCTGATTTGAGAGGGGCTAATTTGACCGGGGCAAATCTCAGGGGAGCGAACTTGGCGGGAGCTAATTTGGGTGAAGCTATTTTGAAAGGAACAATCATGCCTGATGGCAGCATTGTTTGATAAATATTGGATAATATTTAGTCCTGTGAAATAACGGCGATAGTTAAAAAAAGCGAGTTGCGGGTTTACCGAAAGGATTGCCAAAACATGAGCTTTTGGGGCGGGTTGAGGCTTTCTCTCGAATATAACAAAGCCGAGATTGAGTAAACTCGCCTCGGCTCAAAACTCGCAACTGTCGATCGATTAATTTTGGCCAGGGGGCGATATTTGATAAAGTCCTCTAACGGGCCCTGGATCACTCGGTGAATTTTGCTGCTGCGTTGGAAGTGTAAACTGATCTTGGAGTCCGGCGGGAGTGGGGAAACAGCCACTTGGTTGAGGTCCTAGCTGGCAAGCTGCAGGCAGTGCCATGATTGAGGCATCGAAGGGATTGACGGCATCTGGCACGCGCAGAATCGGGTCGCTGGAAACTTGCCGCTGCATTACTCGGCGGTAGAAGCCGTTGACGCGACTAGCATCCCGCTCAATTTCTTTTTCGGGAAAGGCAACGACGCCGCTGGGGGAACCGATGCCTAAATAGTCGCCCAAGTAACCTTGCAAGCTGACGTTGTGGTAAAAGTCTCCTGAAGCTTGAAAAAATTGTCGGTTGAAGTCGTCGGCAATCGGGTGAAATCGCTCTGTTTGTGCTTGAGCTGGTTTGACCGATGCCAGTGCGGCAGAGGCGACAGCGAGAATTAATGCGCCGCTCAGGCTTTTTAACTTTTGACTCATATATTTGGGCCTTTTTAATTAATTCCGATTCCACTATAAACTGATTATCGACGGATTATTTGTGTTTTTTACACGGTGTGAGTTATGGATGCTGCGGATTTAAAGGTGTTGCGCGATCGACTTCTAGATTTGTTGTGCGAGTTTGCCTATCGTGAAGGCGATTTTGTGCTGTCTTCGGGCCAGAAAAGTTCTTATTACATTAACTGCAAACCGGTGACGCTGCACGCTGAAGGTGCTTTGGCAACGGGACGTTTGCTGTTGTCGATGTTGTCGTCGGATGTGCAAGCTGTAGGTGGTTTGACTTTGGGCGCTGACCCGATTGTAACTGCGGTGAGCGTAGTTTCGGCTTTGGGCGATCGACCTATACCAGCTTTAATTGTCAGAAAGGAGACGAAGGGACACGGGACAATGGCGTATATTGAGGGGCCGCTGTTGCCAGAGGGGACGAATGTGGCGGTTTTGGAGGATGTGGTGACGACGGGTAAGTCGGCGATGCAGGCGGTGGAACGGTTGCGGGCGGCTGGTTATAAAGTCGATCGTATTTTGTCGCTGATTGACAGAGAGCAAGGTGGAGGGGAGTTTTATCGCTCTGTTGGATTGGACTTTGAAACAGTTTTTACGATTAATGATCTTCAAAAGTGGATGGCTAGCAAGAAATAGGGAAAAGTGCGATCGCCCTCGTTACTAGGTCCTACCTGGTAACGCAGATGCTTTCGCTCTGCCTCATGTTAACAAAAGTGCAAGATATCAATCTTAACCAGCGAGTTTAAGGCTATGAAAACCATCCGTTTTATTGACTTATTCTCAGGAATAGGCGGCATGAGATTAGCCTTTGAATCCGCCGCTCGTTCCTTGAATCTGGAAACAGAATGCGTATTAAGCAGCGAAATCAATTCCGACGCTCAATTAGTTTACCAGAAAAACTTTGCCGACACACCTTTAGGCGACATCCGATTAATTGACAAACTGCCTGAACATGAAATTTTACTAGCGGGATTTCCTTGTCAGTCTTTCTCCTATGCTGGCAAAAAAGAGGGCTTTGGAGACACCAGAGGCACCCTATTTTTTGAGATTGCAAGGTTAATTGATACCTTTAAACCTCAAGCATTTATTTTCGAGAACGTGCGGGGGCTTGTCAGCCACGACGGCGGCAGAACCCTCGAAACTATTAAGGGCGAAATCAAAAGCCGAGGTTACAGCTTCGATTATTTCTTGCTTAACAGCTCTAACTTTAGCTTACCTCAGAACCGTGTCCGAGTTTACCTAGTAGGAATTTTAAATGCTTCGCCCCAATTTGGCTTAATTTCCGACGTAGGCCCAAAAGATTCGCATTCCTCTAGTCATCAACAGCTATCGTTATTTTCCCCGTTAAGTAAACCTGTCACAGTTGCAGATATTTTGGAAGACAATCCCGATCTAAAATATGATTGTTCGCCAGAATTTGTTAATGCCTTGAAACAAATAGTTAACAATGATTTCAGCCGCTTGCACGGTAGGCGGCTAATTGACTACCGCGGTGGCAATTCGATTCATTCTTGGGAACTGGGTTTGCGAGGCGAATGCAGTTTAGACGAAATTGAATTAATGAATCTTTTTATATTGAAAAGGCGTAATAAAGAATTTGGAGCTGACCAAGATGGCAAGCTATTAACTAAAGAGCAAATAGCTACTTTTTTTGCTCATCCCAATCTCGATGAAATTATGGATTCCTTGGTAACAAAAAAGTACCTGCAACGGAACAACAATCAATACAAACCTGTATCAGGTAACTTTTCCTTTGAAGTCTATAAATTTCTCGATCCGCAGAAAATTTCTGTAACAATTGTTGCCAGTGATGCTAATAGATTAGGAGTTTACTATCATAACCGAGTCCGCAGGATTACCCCCCGCGAGGCGGCGCGGTTACAAGGTTTTGCCGATAGTTTTATTTTGCATCCTAATGATGATAAAGCTTATCATCAACTGGGTAATAGTGTAAGTATTAATGTAGTTAAAGCGGTTGCTCTAGAAGTTATCCAGAATGTTTTGTGCTCTACCAAACAAAAAGTTAGCGCCTGGTGAATTGGGAAGGGTGGGCGGAGTGTTTCCGCCCACCCTAGCAACTAGCTTTGCACTACAGGTTCCTTAGCCAAAAACTTCTCTAATTCCGTCAATCGATTTTAGATTTTAGATTTTAGATTTTAGCATTGACCCCATGGATAAATGCGGGGGCTTGAGGATTTTAGATTTTAGATTTTGGATTGATTCCACGGATAAATCACGTGGCGGGTACCATCAAGAAATTCTTGGTCAAAGCATCGGCATCAACCTTAGAGCGGTGTTTTATTGGGTGGGATGAGAAACTATGCCGACTCTAATTCTATCAAAATCAGCTCAGGTACTTGGATCACAAAGGAAAATAAAGTTTTCGGTGCTAAACAAGCGCAAGCTTTCAGGTTCAAAATCTATACCAATCGGCTGATTTTAGCAGAGGCAAATTATAACCTGAGTGAGACATTAACTAGAGAAGACTGTTCTAAGATGTTAGATGACGCGCAAGGAGAAGCAGTAATGATTTTACCTGCATCTGTTAAAAAGAAATGGAAACTACTGGCAACAGCCTTTATTTGTCCTCTAACACTAATTGGTGTTGGCATTCAGCAACAACCGCTTCAAGCACAACAAAATCCATCTAAGACTAATGTTGCTGCTTTGCCAGATGGTATTTACCTGTACGGAGATTCGCCACAGCCCAACCAAGTTCTTCAAAACTATATCGTGTTTCAACGCCAGAACGATCGCGTCGTTGGTGCAATCTACGCGCCGCGATCGGATTTTGCGTGCTTCACTGGTAAAATTCAGGGAAATACACTGTACGGGAAGGCAATCTCAGCCGGAAAAGTTCAAACAGTTGAACTCAATACTCAGTTAACAAATCTGCATTCTATCCGCACAATTAGCTCAAACGATCGGCGCATTCTTTCAACGTGCCAACAGACAGCGCGAGCTAACATCTCCAGGTAAATCTTTTACTTAGCTAAAATGGTGCATGAGGCTGGCGGTGCGTTAAACTGCGTTAACCCACCCTACGAATTGAAAATTTCTCGTTTCTCGTTACCAGGCAGAGCCTGGTAATGAAGATCTAGAGGCTCTGCCTCCATTAAAAAATAGTACAAAATATGAGTTTTTACCGCCAACTTAAGGGCGCTGAAAAAAATCCGTTTGATTGACTTATTCTCAGGAAGAGGCGGCATGAGATTAGCCTTTGAATCCGCGGCTGGTTCCTTGAATCTGGAAACAGAATGCCTCTTAAGCAGCGAAATCAATCCCGACGCTCAGTTAGTTTACCAGTACAGGGTAGGTGGCTAATTGACTATCGCGGTGGCAATTCGATTCATTCTTGGGTACTGGGTTTGCGAGGCGAGTGCAGTTTATACGAAATTGAGTTGATGAAGAGTTTTATATTGAAAAGGCGAAATAAATAATTTGGCCATGACGCAGATGGCAAGCTATTAACTAAAGAGCAAATAGCTACTTTTTTTGCTCATCCCAATCTCGATAAAATTCTGGATTCCTGGGTAACAAAAAAGTACCTGCAGGGGAACATCGCAATTCTCCTTTTCGGAAACTCCTTTTAATATAACCTTAAGTAAGGTACGCCATCAGCACCCTAGTTTTGGGCGGGCATCCTGCCCGCCCCACAAGAAGCCAAACAGCTTTACGATAAAGTAAGATGAGCAATGCCCACCCTACTAATATTAGCTTTGGGCTACAGGTTCCTTAGCCAAAAACTTCTCTAATTCCGTCAAAGCATCGGCATCAACCTTAGTCTGCATCGGACAGAACTTAGGCCCGCACATTGAACAGAATTCAGCAGTTTTGTAGATATCCGCCGGCAAAGTTTCGTCGTGATATTCCTTTGCCCGTTCTGGATCTAATGACAGCTCAAATTGACGGTTCCAATCGAAGTTGTAACGCGCTTTCGAGAGTTCATCATCGCGATCGCGCGCACCCGGACGGCCCCGTGCAATATCTGCAGCGTGAGCCGCGATTTTGTAAGCAATCAGCCCGTTTCGGACATCCTCAGCATTCGGCAATCCTAAGTGTTCCTTCGGCGTCACGTAACACAGCATTGCAGTACCGTACCAACCAGCCATCGCCGCCCCAATTGCTGAGGTAATGTGGTCGTATCCAGGCGCAATATCTGTCACCAACGGCCCCAAAACATAGAAGGGTGCTTCCGAACACTCCTCCATTTGTTTCTTGACATTAAACTCAATTTGATCCATCGGCACGTGGCCCGGGCCTTCCACCATTACCTGCACGTCATGTTCCCAAGCTTTGCGAGTTAATTGTCCCAAAGTTTTGAGTTCAGCTAATTGAGCCTCATCCGACGCATCGTGAGTGCAACCGGGGCGCAGAGAATCTCCCAAACTAAACGAAACATCGTATTTTTTGAAGATTTCAATGATGTCGTTAAAGTGAGTGTAGAGGGGATTTTGTTTGTGGTGATGCAGCATCCACCGCGCCAAAATGCCGCCGCCACGAGAAACAATTCCAGTGAGTCTATTTTTTACCAACGGCAAATGCTCAATCAAAATTCCGGCGTGAATGGTTTGGTAATCAACACCTTGTTGAGCGTGTTTGTCAATGATGTGAAGAAAGTCATTCGCTGTCAGACTTTCCATATTACCGTGAACACTTTCTAGTGCTTGGTAAATTGGTACAGTACCGATCGGCACTGGTGAAGCTTTGATAATCGTAGTGCGAATTTCATCCAAATTGCCGCCGCCGGTGGACAAGTCCATCACGGTATCGGCGCCGTATTTCACTGCTAGTTTAAGCTTGTCAACTTCTTCTTCCATATTGGAAGAGTTGGGAGATGCACCGATATTAGCATTGACTTTGCATTTAGAGGCAATACCGATCGCCATCGGTTCTAAATTCGTGTGATTGATATTAGCCGGAATAATCATCCGTCCCCGCGCTACTTCGGCGCGGATAAGTTCTGGCGGGAGATTTTCTCGCTTAGCAACAAAGTGCATTTCCTCAGTAATTACACCTTGGCGGGCGTAGTGCATTTGAGATACATTGGTGTGCCCCTGACGCTTAGCGATCCATTCGGTACGCATATTTAATTTCCTTGATAAACAGCTTCCCTCCGCTGGTATTACCCAGACTCAGGTTCTAAGGGTGTTTTCTCAGCCCGGATATTCGGGCACCCCTAGCTAAGCTGTTGATTGTATCACCGATTTCTGTGCGCCACGGCAGCAACTAAGGAAATCTTAATATTGAGAAATAGATGAGGGGAGCGAGAGCCCTTTTGGGGCTTCTGATATTTTTGATGTTTAAAAAGTGCGATCGTACCCCATTTAATAATCTAAAAATAATCACATTTCAACTGCATCAAAATTAGACAGGACAGTTTTTTTTATTTTGCTACTGCCCATTTTTGCTGTTTTTCACCGCTACAGTAAGCTGGATTTTTAATTTTATTTGGACTTGAGATATTGCCTACTGATGTACTGTCCCATATGATACCTTTACTCCACAACAGCTTGTCAACCATTGATGTACATCTTTATAGCTACAAAATCCTGCTGGTTCTGGCAATTCCTTCTCTAATTTCTCTACAGTTTCACGATTGATTATTCTTGGTCTTCCCGAAGTTGGTTTTTGGGATAATAATTCTTCCCTTCCCCGTGACGATAGCTAGACAATTATCTTTCATTGCAGGCTAAATACGATGTTTCCCGACGCACACAGGAGAAGACGATACAGTTTGTAGCGTTTGGGTTTTGGGCAAATACAGAGATTGCTGTTGTTCTTGTCGGTGAGCATTTTTAACTCTGAGCGAGCAGAGCTTTCAGTTCAGATTCTGTTTTCCCCATTTGAATCTTGACAACTCCTGACATTTTCGCTCTTTATATTTGGGTAATAACTCACAAAAATGACATCTACTAACTGTAGCAGTTTTTTAGAAAGTTGGTTAATTTATGAAACTCATTTGAAGCTTTGTCAATTTATTTTTTATGACATTTAAGAATGTTAAATTTTCTTTACTGATTGATACAAAAATATAATTAAATGATATCCGCTTGAGCGCAATCCGATAGAGCCAAGGAGAGTAAAAGCCAATAAATAAATAAATTACACTTTATTAACTTTTAATATGTTTTAAGATTTTTAGGGCATCCTAGATAGATCAGCATAGTTCGCTAAAAGCAAGCATAGCCTTTCTAAGATAGTGAACTTTTGGCTGTAGAAAAAGCCTTTCTGACTCGCTGCCCTGGTATCCTCTACGCTTTGTAGAAAATTCCCGGCAAAAACTGGGCTAACTTTTGTTGAGTAAATTACTATGTTACAATCAACTCTAACAATAATTAAGTTTTAAAATCGGCCTTAACCTTACGCTCAATTCCTTTGCGATCGCTAGAATAACAATGACTATCAACTTAGCTGGCTATCAATTCGTTGAAACCCTCCACAGCGGGATAAGAACTTCAGTCGATCGCGCTCGGAAGGATGCAGACTTTTCCAGCGTGATCGTCAAAAGGCTAAAGGCTGAGTATCCCACTCTTTCTGACATCACCCGCTTGCGACACGAATATCAAATCCTGCACAGCTTGAACGTAGAAGCGATTGTCAAAGCCATTAGTTTAGAAAGCTATAAAAACGGTTTAGCACTGATATTAGAAGATTCAGGCTCCGAGTCTCTCAACGATTGGATGAAGGGTAAAAAACTCACAACCATTCAATTTATTTCTTTGGGTCTCCAGCTTGTCTCTGCCTTAGCAGAGATCCATAAACATAACATTATTCATAAAGATGTAAAGCCACAAAATCTTATCATCAACCCAGCCACTGAAAAAGTTCAAATTATTGATTTCAGCATCGCTTCGCGCCTGGAGCGAGAAAATTCGACCCTCAGCCATCCAGATTTGCTCGAAGGCACCCTCGCCTATATGTCGCCCGAACAAACTGGCCGGATGAATCGGTCAATTGACTACCGCACTGATTTTTATTCACTCGGCGTTACCTTCTATGAAATACTCACAGGTGAGTTGCCCTTTAATTCCACAGACCCGCTGGAATTGGTACACAGCCATATTGCCAAAACTCCCATTCCCCCTCACCAGCTAAATCCTGAAATCCCACCACAAATTTCAGCGATTGCGATGAAGTTATTAGCTAAAAATGCTGAAGACCGCTACCAAAGCACTGAGGGACTCAAATTTGACTTAGAAACTTGCTTGATAAAGCTACAGGCTAGCGGATATATTTCCAACTTTGTTGTTGGAAGTGCGGATAAAGCAGGGCAATTAAATATACCGCAAAAGCTCTACGGTCGCGACCAAGAAGTTGAAAAAATTCTAGAAACTTTCGATCGCGTTGCCAGTGGCACCACCGAATTAATGCTGGTTTCCGGCTATTCCGGGATAGGCAAAACAGTTTTGGTCAATGAAGTCCACAAACCCATTGTGCGGCAAAGAGGCTATTTTATTGCGGGGAAATTTGACCAGTTCAAGCGCAATATTCCTTATACTTCTCTGATTCAAGCATTCCAATCCTTAACTCAGCAACTTCTAACCGAAGGCGAAGTAGAAATCCAAACTTGGAAAGAAAAACTGTTATCCGCTTTAGGCGATAACGGACAAGTCATCATTGATGTTATCCCTGAAATCGAATTAATTATTGGCAAACAGCCACCCGTAGCTGAGCTAGGGGCAACTGAAGCTCAAAACCGTTTCAGTCGCGTCTTTAAACAATTCATTGGCGTATTTACAACTATTGACCATCCCTTAGTTATCTTCCTCGATGACTTGCAGTGGGCGGATTCGGCATCGTTGAAATTAATAGAATTGCTAATAACTGATTCTGATAGCAAGTATTTATTGCTGATTGGGGCATATCGGGATAACGAAGTTTCTCCAACTCATCCGACTATTCAAATGATTGACAAGATTCGCCAAACTGGTGCGACGGTGAATAATATTGTCCTTCAACCATTACACCTGGTTCATGTCGAAGAATTAATTGCAGATACTTTAAATGAATCGGGCGGTTCGGAATCCCTGTCTGTAAAGACGCGAAATTTCGCGTCTCTACTTTTTAATAAAACGCAGGGCAATCCTTTCTTCATAAGTCAACTCCTCAAAACTCTCTATCAAGAAGATTTGTTGACTTATAACTTCACCCCCCTAATCCCCCCTTACCAAGGGGGGACAAAGGGGGGTTGGCAATGGAATATCGAGCAAATTCAAGCGATAGGCATCACCGATTACAATGTTGTCGAACTGATTGCTAGAAACATACGCAAATTGCCCGAATATACACAAAAAGTATTAAAATTGGCTGCTTGTATTGGCAACACTTTTAACTTAGAAATTTTGGCAATTGTCAATCAGGAATCATCCTTAGTCACGGCGGCGCAATTGTGGGAAGCTCTTCAAGCTGGGTTGATTTTACCTTTGAGCAATGAATACAAAATTCCCCTGGTATTTAATCAGGAAGAATCGGGCGGTTTTACCTTGACTGATGTGAAGGTTGACTACAAGTTTTTACATGACCGAGTGCAGCAAGCTGCCTATTCTTTGATTCCCCATGAACAGAAAAAAGAGACTCACTTAAAAATCGGTCAACTGCTGCTGCAAAGTACAACGCCAGAAGACCGAAAAGAAAATATTTTCGCTTTAGTTAACCAACTCAATTATGGTACTGGCTTACTTACCACTGAATCCCAAAAATATGAACTCGCCCAATTGAATCTGATTGCAGGTCAGAAAGCGAAAGCTGCTACAGCCCACGATTCCGCCGTCAAATATTTGCAAGTAGGTTTATCTCTGCTAGCGGTAGATAGCTGGGAGAATCGGTATGAACTGGCATTAAGGCTGTATGAGGAAGCAGCAGAGTCAGCATATTTGAGTGGTGATTTTGAAGCAATGCAGAGATTCGTTGAGATAGTACAAAATTGCGCCAAAACGCTGCTGGACAAAGTGAAAGTGTACGAAGTCCAGATTCAAGCTTATATGGCGCAGAACAAGCTGGTCGAAGCATTGAATACGGGGCTGCAAGTCTTAAAGCAGTTGGAGGTAGAGTTTCCCGACTCGCCAAACCCATCTGATATTGGCCAGGCGCTGGGGGAAACTGCGGCAATTTTGAGCGGAACCCGAATTGAGGACTTAATCGATCTCCCTGAAATGACTGATCCTTATCAATTAGCAGCGATCAGGATTTTGTCAAGTATTTTTTCTGCTTGCTATTCTGGGATGCCCGTACTGGTGCCTTTAACGGTCTGCAAACAGGTCAATTTATCCGTTCAATATGGCAATGCTTCTGTGTCTCCCTTTGCATATGCGGTATATAGTCTTCTTCTTTGCGGGGCGGTAGGAGATATTGAGCGGGGCTATGAATTGGGCCAATTAGCTTTACGTCTAGTGTCAAAGTTAAATGCCAAAGAAATCGAAGTCAAGACTTGCCACTTAGTGTATGCAGCCGTTCAACATTGGAAAGAACACGTCCGGAATACCTTAGAACCTTTCCTGTCAGCTTTCTCTAGCGGGCTAGAAACTGGAGATTTAGAATATGCTGGCTATGCGGTCATGGTATGGAGTCATTACTCGTTTTTTGTTGGCAAGCAACTAATTCAACTCGAACGAGAGATAGCAACTTACACAGATGCCCTTGATAAAATCCGCCAAGAAACAGCGCTTAATAATACAAAAATCTGTTGGCAAGCCGTCTTAAACATGATGGGAAGAAGCGAAAATTTCTGCCTGTTAAAGGGGGAAGTATACGACGAAGAGAAAATGCTGCCACTATATCAGCAAACCAACAACCAACTAGCAATTCATTACTTATACTTGCACAAACTTGCGCTGGGTTATATGTTTGAGAATTACGCGGAATCTTTAAAAAATATCCCTCAAGTAGAAAGTTCTTTCGGATCGTCTACAGGGCAGCTAACTGTTGTTATCTTCTATTTCTACGATTCTCTAGTACGGCTAGCTGTGTATTCTGAAACTTCGCCGTCCGACCAACAGGACATTCTTAACCGAGTACAAGCTAATCAAGAGAAATTGCAAAAATGGGCACATTATGCCCCAATGAATCATCTGCATAAATTCTATTTAGTAGAGGCCGAAAAGCATCGTGTTTTAGGCGAAAAAATAGAAGCGATCGAGATGTACGACAAAGCGATCGCTCTTGCCAAACAAAACGAGTATATCAACGAAGAAGCATTGGCTCACGAACTCGCTGCTAAATTCTATTTGTCATGGGGTAAAGAAAAGATTTCCCGCACCTACATGACCGATGCTTATTATGCCTATATGCGCTGGGGAGCTTTAGCTAAAGTTAAACATCTAGAAGAAAAATACCCGAAATTAATAGCGCGATCTCCTGCGGTCACCGAAACCCCTTTCAACCCTACGAGGACAATTCCTCCTTTGACCATTACAGGCGGTCAAACAGAGTTGCTAGACTTGGCAACTGTAATGAAAGCATCTAGTGCCATTTCTAGCGAAATTGTTCTACCTAACTTGCTCACCAAGTTAATGAAAATTTTGATAGAAAACGCCGGCGCTGAAACTGGAGCACTTATTCTCTCAAAAGAGGGTCAACTTGTTATAGAAGCGGCGGGGACTAAAGATCGAGTCCGAGTGCTAGAATCTTTACCAGTATCAACTTATGGGCAAGTGCCTATCTCGGTACTTAATTACGTCACCAGAACTCAGAAAGATGTCGTTTTAAATGATTCCAGCCGCGAGGAAATCTTTAACACCGACCCCTACATTACCCAACACAAACCAAAATCAATTTTGTGTGTACCTATCCTCTCTCAAGGTAAGTTAAGTGCCATCCTGTACCTAGAAAACAACGTGATTGCTGGCGCTTTCACGCCGAAGCGGGTTGAAGTGTTGCGGATGCTATCGGGACAAGTTGCGATCGCCTTAGAGAATGCCAACCTCTATCACACTTTAGAAGTCAAAGTAGAAGAGCGAACCGAGGAATTAAAAGCCAAAAATATGCGCCTAGAAGTAGAAATTCAAGAGCGACAGCAAGCCGAGCAAGCGGCCGAAGCCGCCAACCGCGCCAAAAGCCAATTTCTCGCCAATATGAGCCACGAACTCCGCACACCGCTCAACGGTATTTTAGGTTATACCCAAATCCTCAAACGAGATACAGGTTTAAGCAGTCAGCAAATTTCTGGTATTAATATCATTCATCAGTGTGGCGAACACCTCCTAACTCTGATCAATGACGTTTTAGACCTCTCCAAAATCGAAGCCGGAAAAATGGAACTCTATCTCACCGAGTTTCACCTGTCAGACTTTCTCCAAGGCATTACTGAAATCTGCCAGATTCGCGCCCACCAGAAGGGAATCTCTTTGATTTACGAACCGCTAACTCCACTTCCTACTTGCGTCCGAGCCGATGAAAAAAGGTTGCGGCAAATTCTCATCAACTTACTCGGCAATGCCATAAAATTCACCGAAAAAGGAGGCGTTAGTTTTAAAGTAGACAGGCTGGAGACTCAGCAATCTTTGTCATCACCAATCGCCAATCCCCAATCCCTAACAGCGAAATTTATTTTCCAAGTAGAAGATACAGGCATTGGCATCGCGCCCGACGAACTCTCAAAAATATTTTTGCCCTTCGAGCAAGCCAGCGGTTCAGTTAGCCAGATAGAGGGGACAGGATTAGGGCTGCCAATTAGTCGCCAATTAGTGGAGATGATGGGCGGCGAACTGAAAGTACAAAGCTCTTTAGGTAAAGGCAGTATTTTCTGGTTTGAGTTAGAGTTGCCTATTACCGAAAGCTGGGAAGGGTATCAAAAAGAACCTGAAAAAATTATCAGGGGTTTCTCAGGCGATCGGCAAAAAATTTTAGTCGTTGACGATCGCTGGGAAAATCGATCGGTTCTAGTTAATCTTTTAGCTCCCATTGGGTTTGAATTAATGGAGGCAACGGACGGTCAAGACTGCGTGAAGAAAGCGCTGTTATTTCAACCTGACTGTATTATAATTGACTTAGTAATGCCAGTGATGGACGGCTTTGAAGCGGTGAGGCGGCTCAGAAAAATCCCTCCATTAAAGGATGTAATCGCGATCGGAACTTCTGCTAGCATTTTATCCGGCGATCCCCACAGCATTTTGCATGCTGGTTGCAACGCTTTTCTCCTCAAACCAATTCGGGCAGAAAAGTTATTAGAATGCTTGGGCCACCATTTACGTTTAGAATGGGTTTATGATGAGCGAACAACTTTCAGTTCAGAAGGTATCTTCACCGAACTCCCTTCCCAAATCCAAGACCAACCACTGATTGCTCCCCCTTCGGAAGAAGTTGCAGTCCTGTTCGATTTAGCCATGAAAGGTGAACTCCTCAGTATTGAGCAGCGAGCCAGCAAGCTGAAGGCAATAGATATGCGTTATGCACCTTTTGCCAATCAGTTGCTTGAATTAAGCAAAAACTTTGAAGAAGACAAATTAGTAGAATTTGTTCAACAGTTTAGATGAGGACTAAAAATGACTAGCGAATCTTTAGACAGAGGCACCATTTTAATTGTGGATGATACGCCCACTAATCTGGGTTCAGTATTGGATTTTTTGACCGCATCTGGCTTCACTGTTTGGGTAGCTCGCAGTGGGTCGAGCGCTCTCAAAAAAGTGCAATATTCCCAGCCTGATTTAATTTTGTTGGATGTTCTGATGCCAGAGATGGACGGATTTAAAACCTGTCAAAATCTGAAAGCGAATGACTTAACTAAAGATATCCCAGTCATTTTTATGACCGCGCTGGACGATACAGAAAGCAAAGTCCAAGGCTTTAATGTGGGGGGAGTTGATTATATCACTAAGCCCCTTCAACACGAAGAAGTTTTAGCTCGCGCTATCACGCACCTGAATCTGCGAAATCTAACTAAAAAGCTTCAGGCGCAAATTGTCGAGCGCGAGCGAGCGCAAGCCGATCTACAAGTTTTGGCACAACAGCTAGAGACGCGAGTAGAACAGCGCACCGCTGAACTTTCCCAAACGAATGAACGCCTCAAGCAGGAGGCTGCTGAACGCAAGCTTGCAGAAGCAGCTTTGCAAGCATCGGAAGCGCGAGAGCGGCACAAAGCCCTAGAGCTCGAAAATTCCCTGGACGAACTCAAGCAGGTGCAAAGCCAGCTAATTCAGAGCGAAAAAATGTCCGGGCTAGGCCAACTCGTAGCTGGCGTAGCCCATGAAATCAATAATCCAATTAATTTTATTTATGGAAATCTTTCCTATGCTCTGGAATATTCAAAAGCTTTGGTCACTATCCTTGACCTCTACGAAAAGCACTATCCTCATCCGCCTCAAGATATACAAGCAGAAATCGTGGCAAGCGAGCTAAATTATCTCAAAGACGACTTGCCTAAATTGTTCAAATCGATGTACTTAGGAGCCGATCGCATCCGCGAAATTGTTTTATCTTTGCGCCTCTTCGCACGGCAAGAAGGATATGAAATGAGAGCGGTCAACCTTCACGAAGGCATGGACAGCACGCTGATGATTTTACAGAGCCGACTAAAATTTAACTCAGACCGCTCCTCGATTGAAGTGGTGCGGGACTATTGCCCAAACCTGCCCGAAGTGGACTGTTATGGGGGAGAAATGAATCAGGTATTTATGAATGTACTGGCAAATGCGATCGATGCTATTGACGAGTGGAACACCCAGAGAGCGCTAGAAGAAATTAAAGCGAATCCTAGCGTGATTCGGATTAGCACAGAAATAACCAGCAACAATTACGTAGCTGTCCGAATTGTGGACAATGGGCCAGGGATATCGGAAGAGGTTCGTCGCCACGTATTTAACCCGTTTTTTACGACAAAACCCCCCGGTAAGGGCACAGGGATTGGGTTGTCGATTAGCTGGCAAATTGTAGTGGAAAAACACCGGGGAAGCTTGGGGTGTATTTCTGCACCAGGCGGGGGAACAGAGTTTATTATTGAGATTCCGATTCGGCAGGAGTCTCCTGTCTTGTCGCTGTCAGCTTGATAGAATGTCGGGTATCTTCATCCATAATTGTGCGCTGTGATGGGCAATCGCAGAAACCCCGCGATTGCCCATCACAGCGCACAATTACCAACAAGAAAATTCGGGTGTGTACGTAGCGGTGTAGGTAACACCTAACTAACTGTCCGAAGATTCATCGGATTGTGGCTGTTTTTGAGGATCTTTTTCCCCGGCAATAAATCCTTCTGTATCCTGCTTTAATTCTGATACAAGTGCGCCTCGATCACGCCAAGCTTCGGCATTATCAGGCTTGATGGCAATAGCTTGATCGTAAGCTGCCATTGCTTCCTCGTACCGCTTTAATTCAGACAAGACTATCCCCAGATGACGCCAAGCGTCGTAGGAGTCTGGCTTAATAGCAATTGCTTTCTCATAAGCTGCGATCGCTTCTTCATTGCGCTGCAATTTTGCCAATGATTCGCCTTTACAAAACCAAGCTTCGTAACACTCGGAATTAAGGGTAATTGCGGATTCGTAAGAGGCAATTGCTGCTTCGTGCTGCGACAGTTTGTCGAAAGCTGCACCTCGGTTGTGCCACACTTCAAAATCCTGCGGTTTAATCGCTATTGCTTTGTCGTAGGATTCGATCGATTCTTGATATCGCTGCATTTTTCCGAGCACAGCGGCTCTATTGTACCAAACTTCGTGTTTGTCGGGCCGGATGCCGATCGCCCGATCGTAAGAATCAATAGCATCGCTGTAGCGGAGCAGTCTCCACAGCATATTGCCTCGATTGTACCAAGTTTCGTATCTGTTGGGATTGAAAGCCAGAGCGCGATCGTAAGAATCAACTGCTGCTGCGTACTGCTGTACTTTGGCCAGCATCGCACCCCGGTTGTGCCAAATTTCACTGTCGGTTGCTTTGATAGCGAGGGCGCGATCGTAACTGGCGATCGCTTCTTCGTAATGCTGCAATTGACCCAACAAAGCCGCTATACTGTGCCAACAAGCGTATTTTCGAGATTCGCTCGAACTTGCTCGCTCGTAACAGGCGATCGCCTCTTCGTACTGCTGCAATTTTGCCAGCAAATGCGCTTTATTATACCATGCTTCGTAGTTATCCGGTTTAATCGATATTGCTTGGTCGTAACAGGCGAGTGCTTCTTCCGGGCGCTGCAATTTTATTAACACATTTCCGCGCCAATACCAAGCCTCATTCAAAAATTTATTCGCTAAAACAGCTTTTTCCAAACACACTAATGCCTCATCATAATTGCCTTGAAAATAAAGCCCTTCGGCTTGCTTGATATAATCGTCAGCAATCAAATTATCGTCGTTAGCGGGTGCCGTTTGCGAATTTTGGGAATTGTTTAAGGCCGATTGAGGCGCGATTTTGAGAGCTTCTTTGGCAACAACTGCGGGAACTTGGGAAATTTCTTGAACAATTTGATATTTTTTATCGTCAACTTCTTTCAGCAAAACTTGCAGGTGCATGATAAATTGAGATTTGAGAGTCTCAATTTGCTCGACGGAAGATTTGGAGAGTTCAGTTTCTCTAGTTAAAAAATCAAGGGATTGTTTAGCTGCACCCATTTGCGCTTCTAATTCATCCCTCAACTTTTGAGTTAGTTGGCTAGAATTTCTGAGCTCGGATTCCAATACACCAATGCCCTGCAATCGTTTATTGGCATCAGCAACCAACTGTTTGATTATCAGCCGTCGCATCATCCAAAAAAATGCAATTGTCATCGGTGGAAATACCGTACCAAGAATCAGCAAAATATTGAGCAGAGTTATGGTACTGTTAAAACCATATCCAGATTCAGCACTGCCACTAGACGGGGAGATAAAAGCGAAAACCTCGCGAACTTGAGGATTGCTTTCAGCCCCAGTTTCGATTAATTTAGCCAGCCAGGTTTCTTGTAAAGATTTTGTTAGTTCATCGCCGGATGCAGCAGGAGTATTCGCCTTGGTTTTTGCACTAGCAGATAAATCGGGTTGAGCGGCCGCTACCAACAAACCTGTCGGCGATTTTACAGCAATTCGCGGGGAAAATTGTTCGTGAGCGATCGTCTCAGGCTCGCTAATTGACTCAGCCCGACGGGATACGGTAGTATTTGGGGAAAATTGTTCGTGGGTGATCGTCTCAGGCTCGCTAATTGACTCAGCCGGACGCGATTCAGTATTATTTACAGCATCAACAAAGTTGCTAGCTTGCGGTGTCTGAGGAGAAATAGGAGGTGCAGCAGGATTGGTGCTAGTATTAGCAGTTAAATTCTGGGATGCGAGGGCTGCCAGAGTCAAGAGAGCTAGATTAGAGACGCGCATAAACGTCAACTCATTTAGGAGAAATTGGTGCTTGGTTGTCAGCGATCGGGCGATCGACCTCATACTCTCAGCAGTTAGAATAGCTGACTAGAGGAATGCTGACTTACTATCTCCAAAATACGCGCGCAGCCTGACTTTTCAGGAAAAGTGCCAATAATTCTGGCTGTGGAACTTTTGTCCAAAAATATATTCTCGCGCCTAATCCGGTTGAATAACCCTCGAAATCATCGGGGCGGGTTTACCAATCTGCACAATTAGCCCAATATCCGGGTGAACCCGCCCCAACAGACCCAATTTTTAGCTTTAAACCCTAGCTACAATTGCTTCTGGCTGCTGACGTTCAGCCGCCACTTCCTCTAAATCAGCACCGAAAATTTCACAGCTATTATTCGGACTTTCAATCAGCTTAATCTTGTGCAACTGGGCGCCCAATTCCCGAACGGGCGATCGCAATAATTGCCCGATCCGAACAGCAATATTCTCCGCAGTCGGCACAACATTCTCAAAATAAGCAATATCCTTATTTAAAAAAGTGTGATCGAACGGTTCAACCACATAATCGTCAATAGCTTTTTGCAAAGCTCCCAAATCAGCAATCATGCCAGTCCGCGCATCAATTTCCCCTTTAACAGTCACCTCTAAATGATAATTGTGACCGTGACCGTTGGGACGAGCACATTTGCCGTAAACTTCCGAGTTTTCTTCAAAGCTCAAATCGGGACGAGCCAACCGATGGGCGGCACTAAAATGAGTGGACAAAGTTAAATAAGCTTCCATTCCGTTTCCTAAATATTCAGCCCAAAGTTCGGGATGTTCAAACAATTGAATTTTGCTCACAGGTAAATGAGGGGCTAGCCGCAGCCAAATTTGCCGTGCTATGTTTTCGGTAGTTGGCAGAGTCTGCTCAAATTCCGGCCACGCTTCGTTGAGAAAGGAAAAATCGAGATCCTTGATAACTTCCCGCTTGATGACGTGCTTGACATCAGACAGGTTGAGCACCATGCCGTACTCGTCGAGTTCGCCTATCATGGAAACGTAAATGACGTAATTGTGCCCGTGTCCCGGTGCGCGGGCAGTTGGGCCAAACCGCTCAAAGTTCTCAGCTTCGCTTAACTCCGGCAGCCAGTACCGGTGACTCGCAGAAAACTGTGCCCGACGATTGATGATGCACTGCATAAAAGTCAATTAGGGTAAGCTTGTTAAGTTCTGTAAAGGACTCGCTTCTTAAGGATAAACTAATTTTTGCTGGAATTTTTCAATAATTTGAGGGTGCTGTCAATGAATTTCTACCAATTTTCCAGATATTGGCAACAAGTCGCTGATCGATCACGCTGCCGGGCCCATTTTACGCCACAACACAGATATCCGGCAGAAAATACCGCTACAAAATAGTTTTTCGCCATCAGTTACTAACCCATCAGTTACGAGTCTTTGAGAGAGTGGGTGAAGCTGAGCTATTCCGTTGGCGAAGCGTTCCCGAAGGGTAGGGAATCGACTTTTTTGCCACACAGGAGACTCCACAGTTCGAGTTTTTCGCCTAAGCTCTGCAATAGTTAGCCGTTGGCAGTTCAGTTGCTCTCAAAACTAATCACCAATTACCCATTACCCAATATTAATGAATTCGATTACTGCACGAGCCGATCGCTTTTTTGAACATTTCTGGGGTGCGATGACAACCCCGCTATTCTATATCGGGGACACTCATCTCTCCATCAGTGCGATCGTTAAACTGATAATATTAGCTATATTTGCCTTGATTATAGCTAAGATTATCAGTGAAGGAATCAAGCGCAGCGTGCTAGTTCGGATGAGATTGGATCGCGGTAGTCGAGAAGCAATTTCTACGATCATTAGCTATATTTTAGCCACTATTGGCTGTATATTCGTCCTGCAAGGTTCCGGCATCAACCTCACTTCTCTCACCGTCTTAGCTGGGGTTGTCGGCATTGGTTTCGGCTTCGGCTTGCAAAATCTCGCCAGTAACTTTATCAGCGGGCTCACCCTGCTATTCGAGCACCAAATTAGAGTCGGAGACTTTATTGAAATAGACAAGTTATTAGGAACAGTAGAAACAATTTCTATCCGCTCTACCATTATTAAAACAATTGACGGTCTATTTGTAATCATACCAAATATTAAGTTTGTCGAAACTAATATTATTAACTGGAGTTACAGAGACCCCAGATGTCGCCTCCACATTCCCATCGGCGTTGCTTACGGATCTGACCCCGTAATAGTTACGGAAGCGCTGTTAATTGCGGCGCGGATGGAGTCGAATGTTCTGTCCCATCCTTCTCCTAAAGTATGGTTTCACGGTTTTGGAGATAATGCTTTAAATTTTGAACTTTTGGTTTGGATTGACCAGCCACAGGAAAGCGATGCTATTAAAAGCGCGGTAAATTTTTTAATAGATTACGAATTGCGCCACCGAAATATCGAAATTCCCTTTCCCCAACGGGATTTGTGGCTGCGAAACCCGCAAGAGTTAACTCAACTTTTTCACAATAACAAAGATGATAATTCCAACGGGAAAGTTTTTCCGCAAGATGCCAAACATTCAGCAGATTTACAATCTAATTCCACCCTTTCTGAACCTAAAAAGCCAGCGCCTAAATCCCCCAATAATTGGACGCTGCGAGATTTGTTGAGGCGAGTAACTTATTTTGAACAGTGTACGGATTTAGAACTGCGACAGTTGATTGAATACGGCTACCGACAACTGTTTCCAGCAGGACAGGTTGTATGTAAAGAGAATGACCCTGGCGATTCTTTTTATATTATTCTTTCGGGGACTGTAGAAGTTCTTTCTCAAAAAGCCGGTCAGTATATTGCTACGCTTCACGAGGGCGAGTTTTTTGGGGAAATATCTTTGCTGTTGGGAACTCCGAGAACGGCGACTGTTAAAACTAGCGAAGATGCAATTTTGTTTGTGGTGGAACGCCACGACTTGCAAAAACTTTTAAGAGAACAACCCAATTTAGCAGATCAGATTGCTCAAAAATTGTCGGAACGCCAGCAAGCTTTGAGAGATTTGGGATTGTTAGATGGCGACTCTCTGGAACAAACTCCTTTTATTAAAATTCGCAAGCGAATTCAAGTTCTTTTTGGAATTTGAAAGAAGGAAGTTCGGCAACGAGCAATGTACAAGATGTAACGGATGTCAGGAAGAAGGAAGAGGGAAGAGGGAAGTTCGGCAACGAGCAATGTACAAGATGTAACGGATATCAGGAAGAAGGAAGAGGGAAGAGGGAACAATCTGCTTTTTTAACTTTTAATTTTTAATTCATCCTGCGCTTCCCGCCGCAGTCTAGCGGCAATTCTAAACAGTTCTTGACCGGTGTGCAAGTGGCGATCGTCATAATTGAGGGTAAATAGCTGCAATTCTTCTATTCCGTCTCCGACTTGATTGATGCAGTAGTAGAGATGGGCCGCAACTCCGGCTACATTAGATGGATTGGGCATTGATGTAAGAAAGTTATGAGCTTTTTTGAGGAACTCGCGGCTGGTTTCGATATAAAGTTGAAACTTTTCTATCAGTTCGTCATCAAATGGATCTGCTGACAATTCGTCTATTTCTTTTTTAAGCGGCTTCAAGATGCTGTTGAGCATTTTATTGACTGGTTTGTATACTTTAATCAGCCACTGTTCCATTTGTTCATCAGCGTCCCTAGCTGTTTGTTTTTGCTGGCGGCTGACGTTTGGTGCGCTGGGTGATTGCTGTTGAGTTTCCTGGGAAAGTTGGCGATCGTAAGATTGTCTGTGCTGGGCATCTCCTAATATTTCATAGGCTGCATTGAGGCGGACAATTTCTTCGTGACCCGCTGTGTCGCTGCGGCTGTCGGGGTGAAATAATTTGACTAAACGGCGGTATGCTTGTTTAATCTCGGCTTGTGTTGCGGTTGGGCTAATTTTTAGGGTTTTGTAGTGATTGGTAACGGAAGACACGCTCTTATTTCCTTGAACTCTAGATAATCTGTGAAAAAGTGCTTGACAAAAATATCATGATTTGCTATTTTTTTGAGAATTTATCTGATATAAATGTCAAAAATTGTCAGTAAAAAACGTCAGTTTTCAACTTATCATAAATCTATTTTAGAAAAACATTGAGGCTTTGGAAGTGGTAAGCCGATCGACATTGAGGACTCCTATAGCGCTCCTCCCGCAACAGTTAGCTCCTTCTTTTCTTGTATCTTCCCTCCCCACAACAGCGCTCAGCCCCCGCTTCGTTAACACGCCCAAAGCGGTTGAAAAAAAGCGCATTCAAAAATTCGGCATCCTTCGCGATCGAGAAAGCTACAATCTATCGCCATTCTTTAATCTACTAAAAAGCAAAGCAGAGCGTATAGTCTACGCCCTGCTTTGTGTTTCTGGGACTTGGGCTGGAGGTTAGCCTAGTTGATGGCCATCGCCAGATTGAGTTCTGGATCTTGGAACAAGGGAGTGCTGAGATAGCGTTCGCCAAAGCTAGGCTGAATCATCACAATCAATTTCCCTGCATTTTCGGGACGCTTGCCGACTTTCACCGCCGCACATAGTGCCGCACCGCTGGAAATACCCGACAAAAGTCCTTCTTCTCTGGCTAAGCGACGGCCATAGGCGAGCGCGTCATCATCCGTAACAACTATAATTTCGTCTATCGAATCCACATTCAGCACCGGCGGCACAAAACCAGCACCGATACCTTGAATTTTGTGAGGCCCGGGCTTTCCGCCCGACAGTATCTGACTGTTGGCCGGCTCAACGGCGATCGCCTTAAACTCGGGTTTCCGGGACTTAATCACCTCTGCCACGCCCGTAATCGTACCGCCAGTGCCGACTCCCGAAATCAGGAAATCCACCTCGCCGTCTGTATCTTCCCAAATTTCCTCAGCCGTTGTCGAACGGTGAACCTGCGGGTTCGCTGGATTCCGAAACTGCTGTAACATATACGCATTGGGAGTTTTGTCCACAATCTCTTGAGCGCGGCGGATGCAGCCACTCATGCCCTCAATTCCGGGAGTCAGTTCTAGTTGGGCCCCGTAAGCTCGCAGCATCGATCGGCGTTCCGTGCTCATCGTATCCGGCATGGTCAAAATCAACTGGTAGCCCTTAGCCGCTGCCACCATTGCCAGAGCAATTCCGGTATTGCCAGAAGTAGGTTCCACTAAAACCGTTTTGCCTGGACTAATCAGCCCTTCGGCCTCTGCTTGATTGACCATATTGACACCGATGCGGTCTTTCACCGATGCTGCCGGATTCATGCCTTCGAGTTTGACCACAATCCGAGCCACGCAGCCTTCGGCTTGGGGAATGCGGTTAAGTTGCACCAGGGGCGTCCGCCCTACCAATTCTGTAATGTCGCCAGCAATACGCATAATCTTTGTCAGTTTGTGGTTGAAAGTAAATCTTAATTCCTAGTTGGTAATATTTTAACTAGATGTAATACATGATATCGAGCTGCCGTCTGCCATTGCGCTTTTCGCACAGATCCTGTAGAGTATATTTTTGCAAAACTGAGTTGGCAATCGATCGAGCTTCTTGCCAAACTTCCCAAATCACCGCACTTTCTACAGTTTGAGCAGGCGAGTCTTTTTCAGAGCGATCGAACTCTGAGCCCTCGAGACAGTTGATAATTTCTAGGAGGGTAATTTTCCAGGGTTCCCTCGCCAATATATAACCTCCCTTAGCTCCTCGCTGGCTGCGAATCAGCCCGCAGCGTCTCATAGTAGCGAGCAACTGCTCTAAATATCGATCGGGAATATTTTGCTGAGCCGCTATCTGGCGAATTTGCAGAGGCTCACCTTCTTCGTAGCAATCGGCAAGCTCCAGCAAAGCTAAGATTGCGTATTCGCTTTTACAGGAGAGTTCTACCATAATTGCTTCCAATACCAGAATTATCAACTCCGAAGTCAGATGTTAAAATTCTCCTCAATGTTGAGTTCCCAATTCTAACTCCTAACTTTACCTTTTATTATACCCCGGTTTTCCACTGAACTTAATCGACTTTCATCACTTCATCGTTGGAATGATCCGCACTCTCGCTTCTGTGAAACCCAGTTGCTAGTTTTGACTCTCTCTCCGCTTCCACGACGGCATTACCTCAAGAAACCGGCTTTCTGCGTCTATGACTAATAATTTTTAATTTTTAATAGATTCTCGGCGCCCCTTTGTCCCGTAAACAAAAAAGCCCTGCAGTAGGCAGGGCTAAACTGGGCATTTAGAGTTGTCAGCAGAGAGGGTATGACCCCCTCCCATGCCTCATCTAACCCGCTCTTAGAACGTGAAAGTAGTTCTCAGAGTACCAATGATGATGTCATCATTACGGTCATCTTGATTAGGATTTGTCACCCAAATCACGCCCGGAGTAACAGAAATGTTGTCCGAGAGCTGAAACTTGTAGAACCCTTCAACGTGATAGGAATCATCGTTGCGGAAGCTCCGCAAACTGCTTGCAGCTTCAAGTTTATCCAAGTAAGGCTCACGACCTACCACGAACCCTAGCAAGTTGCCTTCTTTCCCTAAATCAGGCAAAGCCAAGGTAACAGCGTAGTTCCAGATTCTCGCATCGCCGATGCCGAGAATGCGGGCATTGGTTAAACCAGCCCAGCCACCAAGGATAAATCTCGGGCTCAGTCGCAACGAAGCCTGAGCACCGTAGGAGTTGGTGACAACTTTGCGAGCACCGAAGCCGTCAAAACCCTCGCTCAAACCGTTGAGAGAATTAGCCACGCCGGTACCGGTGAAACCGCCGAGGTTGTCGATTCCATTTCCCAAACCGTTGTCAAAGCCAAAGTTACCTCGATTAAAGTAACCGTGGTTATAGTTGAAAGCAACTTGCAAGTTGCGTCCAGGAGTAAAAGTCAACTGACCCATCGCGGCGTAGTCGCCGTTCAACAAGCCAGCACCCTTAACCGGACTGGCTGCATTTGACGCCAAATAACCAAATGACAGAGAAGTTGGGCCGAACACGCCGCCCAGTAAGCCCCTGCCGCCAAAGGCATAGTCAAAGCCAATACCTGCGCCACCACCCAAACGGTAGATGGGGTTACGCTGTCCAAAGGCGCTCAGTGCTCCGTTGCCGCCGTCAAAGTCTTCAAAGTAAGGGTTGACAGTCGGCATAATGTCGTCCCAAACGCCAGCGTTGGCTATCAGGCTAACGTTGAGTCGCTGACCGACGGGGAACTTGTATAACAAGGTGTCGAGGGCAACAACGTTATCGGTTCTGCCGACTACGTTCCAAGTTTGAGTGCCTTCGCTTGTAGCACCAAGGTTGAAGTTGCGACCGTTGCCGACTTGAAGCCTGGTCAGCAGTAAGTCTCTGCCGGTGAAGCTAGTATTTAAATTCAGGCGCACCCGTTGTTGGAAGACAGCTTCGTTGTTGTCGCTGCCTAATCTTCTTTCGTCTCTGCCAAACAAGCCAACGTTGCCACCAAAGTCATCGCTGAGAGCGAAAATTGCTTCCCCAGTCAGCTTAGTAGTGGTGGAGAATTGGTTGGCTTCGAGTTCGGATGTCCGAGCTTCCAGAGCATCGACGCGACCGCGCAGGGTTGCCAGTTCCGCTGCAAATTCTTCTTGGAGCCGTTGGAGGGCTGCCAAGTCATCTCTCGTAGCGAAGTTGCCCGTGCCGCCTCTAATTAGCTCGCTCACTTTGTCTAAGCAAGCATTTAAACCGGCTGCGAATTCGTAGCGAGTCATTGCCCGGTTGCCGCGGAAAGTTCCGTCGGGATAACCGGCAATACAGCCGTAGCGCTCGACTAGGGATTGCAGTGCTTGGAAGGCCCAGTCTGTGGGCCGCACGTCGGAAAGTTGGGAAACAGAGGTAACTTGACCTTGAGTTTCGCCGCCGGCAGCACCTTCGCTGCTGTACTCGTTGAGCTGTTCTAATGTGGCGGCTGGGTTTTGCTCTTGTGGTGCGGCAGTTTGGGCTAAAGATTCAGCCGGTTGTGGCAAACTTTGTTCTGCCGACTCTGCCACTGCCGGGGCTGGAGTTTCTAATTGAACAGCACCGATTTGCTCTGGGAGAGCGGTAGCTGCCGGGGCTGGAATTTCTAGTTGGGCTGCCGGGGCAGAATTTTCTACTGGTTGAGCTACTGTTGGCTCAACTGCGGCTAAAGATTCACTTGTAGGTTGTGATGCCGCTTGGGGCTCTGCCTCCGCAGGGGCTGTGTTTGCTCCGACGATCGCACTTTCAGTTGCAGCCGTGGCCGAATCTTCAATCGCTGCATGGGTTTCGCTGCCAGCGACTGGGGAAATTTCTTCTACTGGCTCGGAGGCTGCAGTTGTTTCGGAAACAGCAGCTAAAGCATTTAGTTTCGCTTCGGAGGTTTCAGCGGTTTCAGCTTTTGCGACAGCCGGATTGACCGCATCAGCAGCCTGCTGAGCGTCTGCTGCCATCGCGCTCGAAGAAACTACTAGGGTAGCTCCTAAGACTGCTGGGCTGATTAGTAAGTAACTCCACAAAAATTTCGACATATTCACTCTCATCCTCACACCGATTACAGAGAAACTTTTCTAGTCTTCTATGTGGTCAGTCGTTGCTCAACTAGCATACTCTAAAAAGAGACCTAAAATTCACTTTTTCTTTGGATTCTTTTGGGCTGACCGAGTATATAGATGTGACTGACGGCTGCATAAAGCCTGTTTTTAAACCTTTACTCAACGGCGTCAAAACCATACCCGGTTTGGGCTGTGGATTGATTTGACTGCTGACACTAGACAGCGCCCGATCGCCTTATTTACTTTTTAGCACAGCACGCCCGACTCGTCTAGGCTGATTCGACTTTAACCTCCAAGCTGTGCCCGAGGACGCTAAAGACTTGGCGATGATCGAACAATTCTAACAAATCAGCGTTGATTTTGTTGTGAGCTGCTTCTTGCCGCAAAATTTTCATCGCTGCCTCTGTTCGCAGAGCTCGCTTGTAGGGGCGATCGCCTGCTGTCAGGGCGTCGTAAATATCGGCGATCGTCATCAATTGCGCTTGAATTGGAATTTCTGACTTGTTTAAACCTCGCGGATAGCCTGTACCGTCGAGTTTTTCGTGATGTCCGTAGGCAATGTCTGGAACATTTTTAAAATCTTTTGTCCAAGGAATTTGTTTGAGAAACTCGTAAGTGTGAGTTACATGAGATTCTATTTCAGAGCGTTCTTCCGGCGTCAGGTTGCCCCTCGACACCATCAATTGCAAGATCTCGTCTGGGTTCAGCAGGGGTTTCTTTGCCCCATCTATATCTCTGTAAGTTTGTCGAGAAATCTCTCGCAGTTGAGCTAGGGGTTCTGCTGCCAAAATGTGAGGCTCGTTTGCCTCTAGCAGCACTTCCCAGTATTCTGCTAATCTGGTTTTTGCCTCTGCTAGCTTAGTGTCTAGCTGTTCGATTTCCTGGCACTGAGCGCACTCTGGCTCCTGGGTCGGGTGTTTTCGGTAGGCTGAATGCTCCAGCAAGTATTTATATTTAGACTGGACGCATTCCATTTCCATTGTCCGTTGAGCTAAGCCAAAGCGATGGCGAATGATTTCTAGCTGTGCGGGGTAGAGCTTTTTCTGTTTGGTCAAAACTGCTTCGGGGACTCCAATTTTGCCAAAATCGTGCAGCAGGGCGGCGTAGCGAAGTTCTTGAATTTGGCGGTTGTTAAAGTAAATAGAGCGCAGTTCTCCGCTGTTGACGGTGTTTACTTCTTCTGAAAGGCGTACTGTGAGGGCTGCTACTCGTTCTGAATGGCCGTAGGTACAGGGGTCTCTAGCTTCTATGACTTGCACCGAGGCTTTGACGAAGCCCTCGAACAAATGTTCTATGCTGTCTTGGAGTTGATTGCGCTCGATCGAAATTGCTGCTTGAGAAGCGAGCGATCGAACTATCCTTTCTTCCCACTCCGAATACTGCTGCGTCGATTCCCAGGCATTGTTTGCTGTCAGCACCGTATCTGCCTTTGTTTTGCGGTTGATCAATTGCAGTACACCTATTGTCTCCCCCTGTCGGTTTTGCATCGGCAGTACCATTACCGAGCAAGTGCGGTAATCAATATCCCTGTCAAAACTGGTATCTAGCCGGTAGGGTACGCCCGGGGGTAAGTCGTAGGCATCAGACAGGTTCAAACTTAGACCTGTAATTGCCACGTATCCCGCCAAGCTTTTGTCTGTCAGTGGCAGGGCAAACTCTTTAAACGACAGTTTCGGTTTAGAAGCATTTTGGGCTACCTTGAACAGCAGCTTAGGTGTTTCGTCGCTGTGATCTACTAAGTAAACACTGCCAGCATCGCTGTAGGTGATTTCTCTACTTTTGGATAAAATTAAGTGTAACAAGTCGCCCAAATCTTGGGCGCTCGACAGAGCCGCGCCAATATCTAAAAGCTTTTCTATCAGATCGGTTTTTTCGGCAGCAGACTCGTTCTTGAACTCTGGCTTTTCAAATACGATCATGGTCGGATGATGGGGAATAGCCTTTTATACATTGAACGTTTGGTCTCTCGACTTTTTAGCACCCGATTCTAACCCCAAGTGGATTTTTTATTTGCGAGCTTTTATCTAGCGGGGACTCTTGTTGGGCCAGCGGGTACTTTTTTAATCTAGCGTAGAAGAAATCTCTTGGGCTAGCGCAAAGTCTTTCTCAGTTAAGCCTCCGGCATCATGAGTTGTCAAGTTAAGTGTAACTTTGTTATAGGAAATTTCTATGTCGGGGTGATGTGCAGCAGCTTCTGAGGGGGCGACCAACTTATTCACAAAGGCGATCGCTTCGATAAAATCTTTAAATAAACGGGTACAGCGCAGTTGTTTGCCTTCAACCGTCCAGCCTGACAATTGACTGGCGCGCTCTTGAATTTCAGTATTGTTAAGTAGCTCAGCCATATTTTTTTTCTTTGGGATTAGCAATGGCAGATTAACTGCCCACATGTAGAAACCCTGACCAAAAACTATCCGCTCTCACCAATAGCGTTTAGTCTCAAGTTTTAATACTTAAGATTTAACACTATTTGAGGTGAGAGCGGTCTAGCGGGTCTTCAGATTAGAACCTGACTGCCGGGAGAATCCCTAGCTCAGCCTGGTTCCCCGTGGAAGTCGTTTCCCGTTGGAGACGACGGCTGACTGCTAGTGAGCGGCCCCGGCGCACAGCCGGTAGTTTCCAATCTGATGACCCATGCGTTTACTACTTTCTATCATGGGCATCACCTCCAGGTTTAGCTAAATGGCTTTATATTGGAACGCACATCACCTAAATACAAGATTTAAGGTGATGATTTGTGCGCTAGCCATTGCCAGCGTTACCGAAAGAACTTGCGTTCTGAGTATCATTCCAGTAGTCACAATTATTAGAATAACACAAGGAATTAGAAGTGGGGGATGCAAATTGAGATTTTTGTGAGATCAGGGGAAATTACTGCAGCAGCAAGGTCTTCGATCGATCTCTACAGCAAGCGGACGATCGCAGTTTTAGCCATTTGTCTATATTTTCTTCAAAATCCGGGCTGTGCGGTTATCAGGTGCATTGCAAATCTGGCGGCGCGGAAAGGTCGATCGATTTCTTGCCATATAGATAGGATAGTTCACGAGATATAAAGACACAAGTTGTTCTAGCTACAGGCAGAGTTGGTTTTTGTACAAAATCAACTTTTTTTAGGGCGCTAATTCGATCGACTCCTGCAAACAAAAAGCTCCTGCCTGGTGGCGGGAGCTTTTTAACCATTAAGGGTAAAGCCTAAACTGCTTTATCTTACCCTTTTAAAATGTTGGAAATTTTGATATTTCGCGCTGATTACAGAGCGTTACCGCGAGGCAGAACTTCTTCAGGGAAGATGAAGTTTTCGTGGGGTTGGTCTGTCGGAGCCATCCAAGCACG
>NZ_JAUPTE010000080.1:0-31375 GCF_036701705.1 Microcoleus sp. w1-18aA5
GTTTTGACAGCGCCTTCAAGAATTACCTTTTGGTAGTTTCTTTAGAATCCCTGTTGCTTCAGCACAGGGAGTGTCAATTAATATCCAAATTGCAAAGTCACAGAAGCTTCTACCTGCTGTTCCCCTCCCACCACAGGCGTTGTAGCGTCAGCAGCAGCCATGCGAGCACCAGCCAATTGCCGATACATTGGAGGCGGCGCGATCGCACCGTTGACTTGAATGCCCAGAATGTCTCCCCGCTTGAGGTTAAGCGCGCTAAAGACTGCATCCGCTTGCGCTTGAGCATCTTGAGTTGCTTTGCGGAGTGCTTGTTTTCGAGCAGATTCGATCGCACTTTCGGTGGCGGCAAAACTCACGCCGTCGATGCGTGTGGCTCCGGCATTCACCGCATCGTCAAGCAAAGTGCCGGCAGATGCAGTATTAATCCGAAAACTGACGGTATTGGTCGCCGTATAGCCTGTCAAGCGCTGTTGGTTGTTGTCGAAGTTATAAATGGGATTGAGGGTGATGCCTGCAGTTTCGAGTTTTTCGACTTGGCGCGATCGCAGCAACTCTACCACAGCGGACGATCGTCTCGCCGCTTCCTGCTGCACCTCGGCCGCCGTTTTCCCCTGCACCTCAACCCCCAGCCGCACTTGCGTTTGGGTTGTCGGAATCGCTTCCACACCCCGCCCAGTAACAGTCAACGTTCTGATCCGCTGTTCTTGAGCCACCGCCGGATCTAATCTCACAAAACTAACGAGAGTTAAGGTTAAACACAACGCTGTTACCAGACTACGGAAATTAATGCGATCGCGACGTTGCAAATTTGAATTCATAAACTTGACTCTCCTCACATACAACAGATGCTATACTTTACCTTCCCACTGAAATTGCTAAATATCCGGGTTGTTACATTTTTAGCAACTAAAAAAATAGTCAGTAATATAGTCAGTAATTTTGATATCATTTCTCTTCGCTGTGCTTATCTCCCTGGTCAGCTTTCCACTTAATATCTTTGTAAAAGTGAGATGCACCCATTAAACAGTCTGTGACATATTCCATAACGACGGGCTGTTGGGTATATTCACCCGATCGCTTTTCGATTAAGCTGCGCCACGTTAAGGATTCTAGGGACTCTAATAGGGTCGCCCGTGAAATTGCAGGTACAATGTCGGCTTGCAGTTGAGCAATGGTTGTACATTCTCGATTAATCGCCAACAAATACATGATGGTTTTTTCTACGGGCGACAATCGCTCAAATTGCCGAGCTAACAAGCGGCGGATGCCATTAAATACCAGTGTCTTTTCTTGCAAAAATGTGGCAATATCTCCATCAAACAAACTCTGAATTGAGGCAGAAACTATTTTTACTACCAGCGGATTGCAACAATACAATTCACAAAGTTGGCGTTTTTCCGCATCGGTTCCCACGAGTTGCTTGGAGTCAATGAATGCCAGGGATGTTTCCCTGCAACCTTGCACAGAAAGCGATCGCACTGCTCCGTTTAAATCTTCTAATATGGCGACTTTTGAGGATTTCTCACGACTGGTAAGTAAAATACAACTCTGATGACTGGCTTCTCCCAGTAATTGAAATAATTCACCATAGTCTGTGAAATCTTGCTGGTAGTATCCGGCGCAATTTCCTGCTTGTAAAATCGTTTCTTGATTATCTAAAATCACCAAACAGCGATGGGTTTGCAGCCAGTACAGGAGCCGTTCGGGTTTAGCTTGGATATCTTGCTGGTTAGAAAGGAAAGGCACCAGTTCGGACAACAACGTATCTAAGAGAGGGGCGTTACGGAGCGATCGCCAAATAATAAATTCAAATTGTTCTTGTAAGAGTTGAGCGACTTTAGCCGCTAAGGTACTTTTACCGATACCACCCATTCCCACCAAAGCAATCAGTCGGCAGCGATCTTGTATTATCCATTGAGTAAGGGTTTCAATCTCTTCAACTCGACCTTGGAAGCTGGAAACATCGATCGCCTCGCCCCAATCTATTGACGGTTGGATTTGAGGTTGGGGAGTGGCGATCGGGGTATCAAAGTGAGTGAGAATGCCGCGCAGGTTGGTTTTGTTGACTTTCCGACCCAATGCCTCACTTAGGATCTTCCAAAACTTGGGGCCAATGTCCCGCTGTAGATAGTTGATGGAGTAGCCAGATCGCTCGGCGATGCGATCGTAGGTCAAGTTGTTCCAGGCACCGAACAAAAGAGCAACTTCAACCTCAGTGAGCGTTCTAGCGATTTTGCGGGCGATCGCATGGTTGACCACTTCCAATGCCTGCTCAAATTCCATCTATTTTCTCGCTCTGTATAAAACTGCCTCTACCTTAAATCATACTTTACATACTTGACAAGTCCATACTTTCCTGTAAAGACAGCATCGGGGAGTTTTGATAAATTATTAACAACCAGGGGTTCCAAGGCTTGAAAGCTTAATCATCTACAACAACTCTCTATAGATAACCGCTCGCAACACAACGCATCAACAGGTTATCTAAGCTTATTGGGAAGCATTTACATCGCGTTAGCAACATTGATAGCCGGTTTCAGTCCGGTAGCTTTACTGTGCAAAACTACTGTCAATGAAAAAAACAATCTCCTACAATTGAGGAACAAATGTATGTCAATTCAATCCATCTCACCAAAATACCACTGGACATTTAAAGAAATTAGTGATTCTGTTACGAAAGATACAATTAGTGCTGCAACTGCTACTTTGTCAAATGTAACACTGAGTGGACAGGGACGCATTGGTAATGCTGTAGTTTTGAATGGTTCTGATAACTCATATATCTCGCTTGGAAATAGCATTGGTCAATTTGGTCGGGCAGACTTTACGGTTGCTTTCGGTATAAAAATTGCAAAAAACTCTAAGGGAGTCGAACTACTAGGAAATCGAACGTCAGATGCTCACGGAAATTTTTTCACTATTCGATTCAGCCATGAGCAGTGTATCCTTGTGGAAATTGATGAAGACAATAATGCAACAAACTATATATCCCTTAATAGTACTCCAGGATTCAACGATGAAACTTGGCACCACATCGCGTTTGTACGGCAGCAAAACGATTTAAAGCTTTATATTGATGGCAATTTGTCAGCCGGAAAAACTTCAAGTGGGATTGCTAATATTGCTAATGGCAATGAATTAAGAACAGGAAAAGCTAATCCTAGTTTTCTCGCTTCGCCTAAAGCTGAATTTGAAGATATACGAATCTACGATTGCGCTTTGTCTGACCAACAGATCTCAGCATTAGTTCCTCCTCTTAAAGAGGGCGAAATTGAGTTAATAACAGCGGGGGGTACAGAGGATGTAGCACGAATCTGGAGAAGTGATGTGGCTGATTTGAGCTATGTTAGATCTACCTTTGAAAAGTTGCGGCTCGGAACTAATACAGGAGCTACCTTGTATAAAGACGCTAACTTTAGTGGGACTTTTCAAGAAGTTGAAGCTGATGTGCCCCAATTGTCTCAAACAAAACTGGCGGCATCACCAAAATCTATGCGTATCTGGTCAACTGTGGGCAAACCTTTCACCGGTAAATGGGCAATTCTGGCACCTAATGGTCAATACCTCAGTCTTGCCTATCCCACACTAGCTACCAGTCCTAGTATTACAGCCTTTGAACTATTTGATTTTCATATCAATATTGAACAGCAACGAACGCAATTGCTTCCAGGTTTATCATTTTCACCAAGTCATAGTGCATTTGCAATATTAACTAATGAAGGTTTGCGTCAGACTTTATTCTCTGTAGAGGAAGAAACTGGTTCCCATCATTTTTCCTTAGTTAATAGTCAAAAAAATCTTTGGTTAACCTTTCAGCCCCTCGGCAATCTAATTTTCCTCAAGTCTTATAATGGGCAATATCTTCGTGCGAAAAATGAGGGTAGGGGAGCGATTTTCGCTGACTATTCATATCCTCGTGCTGACTCTGTATTTGAACTCATTAAATTGCAGAAGGACAAGGTTGCTCTCAAGTCATTTCAACGAGGTCTTTATCTTGGTTATTTAGGGGCAAACATTGATCCTGTTAATCCCGTCGTAGCTGATTGGGGAGGAGAAGTTCCTGACGATTGGCATAGTTATGAATTGCGTGAACTTGGGAATAATCGATTTGGATTTAAAACCAATAGTGGTACGTATTTTTGCGCTGAGGATGGCGGTGGACGAGAAGTCGTTGCAAATCGTTCCGTTCTGAAGGGTTGGGAGACATTTGAGCTAATCCCAACTTCAGTTGGACAATTTAATTGGACAAATCAGCACGAGGAAAGAGCTATTTTTACCCGTGCTATTAAGATAGCTGAAAACGAAAGTCAAGTCGGAGAGCTTTTGCAGGGGGAAGCGGCTTTCTCTGAGCAGCCTGCCTACTGGGGAAAAACTTGGGTTTTTTACAGTAGCTGTAGCGATTTTCGTGCAGTTGAAGGACTAAATGATGCAGTCTCCTCAATTCGTCTTGGTTCTGAGACAGGCGTAACACTTTATTCTGATCCAGATCATGGGGCTACTTCACAGGATCGAGAAAAAGATATTGAGGATATTGTGGAGCATGTTCCTAATTTGAGTGAGTCTCAAGTTGGTAACGACAAACTCTCTTCAGTCAAAATTTGGAGCAAGATTTCGCCTACAAAAGCTAATGTTTCTTTTAGCGTTAGTATGAGTCAAGATTATAAGCTTGTAGGAGAGGAACTCCAAGATTTTTCGTCTTATCGAACAATCGTCAAGTTCCTGCCAGAAGTGACGGAAGTAGAAGTTTGGGCAACTGATTTAACCAAGTTTGAGGTGGATGAAAAGGACTACGAGGTTGATGAAGATCGTTCTATCAAACTTCCTCCCAATGACATGAATCGTCTGATGATTACGTCTGAAGCTGAAGGAATCAATACTCCAGGCTTGAAGATTCGTACCAATACAATGCAAAGTCATGAGCGGATTGTAATCTTCCCAGACCGCGAGGTACACCGTCAACTTGCAAACCTGGAAGATGGGGCACTGTGGGAAGCAACAGATGCTCAGGGCCATTCTTTGATCAATCATGATTCTTATGATGTGGAGCAGGTATCCGCTGTTCAAAATACAATCACTAAGACAATGAAAACGGTGAGTTATGTTGCCGTTAAAGATCAGGAAGGCAATAAATTACTGAACCGAGAAATATCTGGTGATACTGTTGATAAGCCTTGGGAACTCAAATTTAGTACTTCTTCTAACAGTAGTGCAGGAGTGCGTACTTTCGGAACACTTTCAACGGAAAGTCAACCGTCATCCTCTGCATCAATTCTTCAAGAAACAGAATTGAGTCAGAATGAATTTGAACAATTATTAACCCGTTCTAGCGCACCACTAGCTCAGGGAATAAAGGAGTGGGGACAGAGAATCAAAAATGCAATCAAAACGGCTGCCTCTTTTGTAGTGGGTGTGGCTGAAAAAGTGGTGCAGTTTATTGTCATCACTGTTGAGCAGGTGCGTGATGCCATTAAAGGAACGGTTGAAAAAGTTGAAGCTTGGATTCTTGATACGGCTGAAAAAGTAGGCGCGTTCGTTGAGGGAGTTGTCGAGAAAATTGGTGTTGCTGCTAAACAGTTTGTGGAATATCTCCGTTCTCTTTTTGACTGGGGCGACATCCTAGACACGCAGCGTTATCTAGCAGATGCGATCGATTCTGGCTTAGGTTATGCCGTTAAGCTGGCAGATGCAGCTAAGGAACCTGTTTCCAACTTCATGTCTGAGTTACGTGAAACTGTGCGAGACAGCCTTAATGAAACAATCGACAAGTTAGAAGGTGATAAATCAGAGCTTGACAAGTCTGGTCCCGATTTACCTGAACAACTAGAATGGTTACTCTCAAAACTCACAAGTAACTCTAAAGACTCCGACGAAGATTCCACACCAGCCCCAGCGAATCCCTCTGACGCATCTTCTGATTCCTCAGATCCTCTGGATAGTTTCATTTCCAACCTGCTAGGAAAGTTTGAAACAATTGGAGCAATGATGCTGCGGAGTCTGGAAGGGTTAGGGGAAACCATTACCACTTTAATTCTTAATCCTTATCGTCCCCAGTTAGCATTGGTTGCCATTCTTAAGATGGTTCGAGATGTTATGGATGATTTTTTGCAATTAATTGAAGAAATTGCCATTAATTTTCTCAATATTATTGGGTTAGTAGTGGAAAAATTCCGGCAACTAATCACCAGTGAAATCAATTTTCCATTTATCACAGCTCTCTTCAAAAAAATTGGAGCAGGAACTTTAAGTGCACTCAACTTGACTGCTTTAATGGTGGCAATTCCAGTTACCATTTCATCAAAGCTCATTTATGGCAGAAAGCCCTTTGAAGGTTCTCCTCAGCTTGCCCTTTCTTTAAATGAATCGATGGGCTTTGGATTTAAGATTTCAGGTCTGGCAACCAGGGGGCTTAAGACAGTAGTAGATGCTTGGGAGCCTATCCAAAAACGTAGTGAAAGTTTAGAAGCTGTAGCAGGCAAGGGAACTGCATATGGCAAGTGGAATAAGTTGACATCCTCGATAAAGATCCTCTTGACTACTGTGACATGGTTAGGGAGTTTTCCAAAATCGCCAAATCATGGTGGAGGGTTTCCCTACAACATCGCTGATAGTTCTCATTCAGTATCCAAATCCAATCAAGAAGAGATGTATTGGCAAAGAGTGCTGTGGGGTTGGCGGACAAGTGCTTGGGGAATTAGCTCAACTTTGGACATCCTTAAAGTTACAGCTAATGTAAGTAGTAAGCCAGGATTGTCCAAAACATTAAATGGTGGTTTAAAAGATTATGACACCCTTATTCGCATATTCCGATGTTTAATTTCCTGTGTCGATATAGCGTTAACCAGTTTGTATATTCATCACGTGAGTGATGATCGAAAGAAATCGTCACAAATAATAAGAACATTTCCAGGGATTACTGAAGTCTTCAAGATTGACCCTTTTAAGCCTTACAGCCCGACTTTGCCAATAGGGCTATATATTATTGCATTGTGCTGTAATGGAACTGTCATTGGACTTGAAAGCGATTTACTCAGAAATCCATAGATGTGTTGACTTGGAATCTGCAAAGCTTGAATATTGAATTCTGCTGGCAAAAGGGTTTTACTGGGGCAGATGTAAGGGTTGGGCATCTAGACACAGGTATAGATGCTATTCACCCTGTATTGTGTGATCGCATTGCCAACTTCGCTCTATTCGATACCGATGGGTCAATTATTCCTGATGTTCTTCCCCAAGACTCTAGTGATCATGGGACCCATACTGCAGGCATTATTTGTGGGGGTATTGTTGATGGAAAATCCATTGGCGTTGCCCCCGATGCCAAACTATGTTCCGGTATGGTGATTGAAGGAGGAAAACCCCTAGTGCGAGTTTTATGCGGGTTAGATTGGATGTTTGATCAGGGTGTGCGAGTGGTTTGCGTGTCTCTTGGCATACCGGGCTACAATCCCTTGTTTGAGATTATTCTGGCAAGATTGCGACGCAAAGGTGTGTTATGTATCTTCCCTGTGGGTAACTCAGGACGAAAAACCTCATATTCACCCGCTAATTATCCAGGAGTCATTGCTGTTGGCGCAGTTGATCAAAACAATCGGGTTGCCAAATTTTCGGGTAGTGAGGTGTTTGATCGATCAATTGATCCGATCAAACCCAACTTGGTTGCCCCTGGTGTCGATATTCTTTCTGCTGAACCCGGTGGAGGTTTGAGTAAGCAAGATGGTACTTCTATGGCTGCCGCTCATGTAGCTGGGGTTGCAGCACTTTTGTTTCAAGCAAAACCCGAAGCTACTGTTGAAGAGATCGAATATGCCCTATTGACAAGCTGTTTGCCATTACCGGATGTCGATCAGAAACGAGTTGGCTGTGGTCTAGTGAATCCAGTAGGGGCTTTAGAAATATTGCTTGCTTCAAAAAAGATAACAACTGGAGTATTGTAATGCCTCACGTTGATCCACGTCTAAATCGCCATCTCCGAGATGCTAATTCTGAGATGTTGATTGATGCAATTTTCATTATTTTAGAACCTCATCAAAATCCCTTGGAGATATGGGAAGATAATGGATTCGCCAAACAAATCATCCAGCAAATTATTCAGGAGACCAACGAGGAACCGTCTTTTCTGCGGTTTATTTCACGAGCTAATGCTGTTGCATTGACAGCACATCCTAAATTTATCAACACTCTCTTAACTCATTCATGTGTGAAAGTAGCCAGTTCTGCAACAATTGATCCCTTCCATTTCTAGGTAAAATCTTGAATTTTTTTTTGTAAATATGAATGTATTGGATAAGATAATAGTTCTTTTTTATAAAGGATTGCAGGGGTGGCAGAAAGTGTGATCGCTTTCCTAATATAGAGAGGCGATCTCTATCGCTTCTATCCATTAACCTCCAAAGAGTTGCTCCAGTCATCGAGCAAATTGAAATGAGAAGGGGGGTCAGCTTATAAAACTATCAAGGATTGAGAAAATTTGAGGCAATACTCAAGACAGAATATAGAAAAACTAGCCATTTTAAATGCCTGGGTGACATCTGGTGTTGTCTTGCTTAATATGCTGATGGCATTCATTGCTTTCAGTGTCACAACTTTTGAATCCCTGTCTCTCATGATTTTTTTGTCTGGAACAGTGGGAGGAGCCGCCAGTAATTATCGACGTTTGCAAGAAGCCTATGTGCAGCAACTCAGAAAACCTACGCCCGAGTTTGAACCACCGATAACTTATATAATTGAAAAAAATAAGTTCGATGAATTTTCGGTTGTAGAAAAAGATGTTACTAAGTCTCAGATAAATTTATCCGAACTTGGAACCAACACACCTATAATTGAACAAAAATCCACCCTTATCGTCCTGAAATTGCAGATATTTTTATCACCCTTGTTTGGTGGATTATTTGCATTTGTTCTTTATGGAATCTTTGCTTCTGGAATAATTCAAGGCGAACTATTTCCAAAATTTAAAGGTTCAGGCGAAGAGTACAGCACACCATACAAGTTTGCCGATAACACTTTGCCTGCCACCAATGCAGATACAGCCAAAGCAATTTTATGGGCATTTGTCGCTAGATTTGCTGAAGGATTTGTCCCAAATTTTATTGATAAATTAGTCAAGGATGGTGAGCAAAAAAATAATTAATAGAAAATACTTACTAAATAGCTATTAATTAAGCTGTTACGCATTTAAATTGGAAAATTGGGACAGGCTAGAAGCCCGTCCCACAAGAGTTTTATTGATTTTCGACACACAGTTTAAATGTAGAACAACTTATAGACATATTAGTGGCGCTGATTTTTCATGAACTATGAGAATCACTGCCCAGATATGCTATTTCTTTAAGTTGCGATCGTGCACACTCATTTGCCAATTTACGCACTACGCGGCTCAGTGTGATTTTCAGCAAGGGCGATCGCCCTTGCTGAACCTCCAATCGCTGATTGAGCGCACGGGCAATTTTTTGCAGCATTAAAAGGGAGTGTCCCTCATACTCAGCATCTTCAAGCCACGCAATCACCGACTGTTTTGCCCCAATGCGATCTGCAAGTTGCTGTTGGGTCAATCCTGCTTGCGTCCCAATCTCATAAATGAGATTACGACAGTATACCGATATCGTTATTGACAAGTCAGATTTAGACTGGGATTTTATTTTAAATCATTCTAACCTTCCTTCATTCGTGTATTATGGTACTTTCGCTGCTTAAAAATTGTCTGGACTATTGAATAGTGTAAAACTTTCAAATATGCAATCGTTAAAACAAGTTGCCCGCCGACTCAAAAAAGAGAATTACGCGGTTTATTTAGCCAGTACAGACCAGAGAGTACCTTGGTACGCCAGAATTTTAGCAGGCCTTACGGTTGCCTATGCTTTTAGCCCGATCGACTTAATTCCTGACTTCATACCGATTCTTGGCTACTTGGACGATTTGATAATTGTACCTGTGGGAATTTGGCTGGTACTGAAGATGATTCCGCCACAGGTTTTAGCCGAGTGTCGGGAAAAAGCAGCCGCAGAAATAGAGCGAGGAAAACCGATAAATCGGGCTGCAGCTGTTGTGATTATTGCCATTTGGGTTGGCTTGGGAATATTAGCAGCAATTTGGCTGACACGGATATTTAAACGTTAAAAAAAATTATCTATCTATTTATAGTGTAGGGTGCGCGCCGAGCACCTTACCTTAAACAACTCGCGTGACCCAAAAATATTTAAAGTTAAAAAAATCACCTATCTAGTTATAATATAGGGTGCGCCTAGCGCACCTTACGTTAAAAAAACTCGCAGTATCGCATACCAAGTATTATTTACCGCTTAAAAAATTAAACTAACTTTCTAGCTATGACTCAAACCACTGATTTCCTCAGCCACCTCAACCCATCTCAGCGCCAAGCAGTCGCCCATTATAACGGGCCGCTGTTAGTAGTAGCGGGCGCTGGTTCCGGCAAAACCAGAGCTCTAACTTACCGAGTTGCTAACTTAGTTCGCACGCATCGAGTCGATCCTGAAAATATTCTCGCGGTGACATTTACAAATAAAGCCGCCAGGGAGATGAAAGAAAGAATTGAGAAATTGCTGGCAACTCAGCAAGCTGAAGCCGAATATGGCAAAGCTTTGGTAGACTTAGCCCCGGATGTGCAGACGAAATTGCGATCGCAAATTTACCAAAGAATTACCAAACACATTTGGATGGGAACTTTTCACTCTTTGTGCGGCCGCATTCTCCGCTACGATATTGAAAAATACCAAGACGAAAAAGGCCGCCAGTGGAAGAAAAACTTTTCGATTTTTGACGAGTCAGATGCTCAAAGTCTCGTTAAACAAATCGTCACCAAAATCCTGAACCTCGACGACAAGAAATTTGACCCGCGAAAAGTCCGCTATATCATCAGCAACGCTAAAAATAAAGGGTTGTCGCCTCAAGAATACCACGCCGCAGAACCGGATTATCGAGGTCGCGTGATTGCCGATGTTTACAGTCGCTATCAAGACGCTTTAGCGGCCAACAATGCCCTAGATTTTGACGATTTAATCCTCGTTCCTGTTAAACTTTTGAGCCAAAACGAGGAAGTATTAAGTTACTGGCATAAAAAGTTTTGCCATATTTTAGTTGACGAATACCAAGATACCAACCGCACTCAATACGATTTGATTCGGATGTTGGTGACAAATAACGCCGACCCGAAAAGCTTCGATAAATGGCAAAACCGCTCAATTTTTGTCGTAGGCGATGTCGATCAATCAATTTACAGCTTTCGGATGGCAGATTATACCATCTTGTTGGAATTTCAAGAGGATTTCGGAGATGGTTTGTCCGACGAGAAAACTCAGACAATGGTAAAATTAGAGGAAAATTATCGATCGCGCGAAAACATCCTGCAAGTCGCGAACCACTTGATCGAACACAATACCGAACGGATAGAAAAAATTCTGCGCCCGACTCGCGAACCGGGAGCTCCGATTGTTGTCTGGCGCGCCGACAACGAATTAGATGAAGCGGAATTTGTAGCAGGTCAAATTCATTCCTTAAAGCGCCAAAACTCCGAATACGAAAACGGCAGTAACTTTGCCATTCTCTACCGCACGAACGCTCAATCTCGCTCCTTTGAAGAAGCGTTAATGCGTTTAGACCTTCCCTACAATATTGTCGGCGGTCTAAAGTTTTACGATCGCAAAGAAATCAAAGATATCCTAGCATACCTGCGGACGCTTGCCAATCCCGACGATAGCGTCAGCCTCAAACGTATCATCAATACTCCCCGCCGCGGGATTGGGGATACCACATTTTCCAAAGTCGAAGACGCTGCAACTCAATTGGGCATTCCGTTGTGGGAAATCCTCAGCGATGAATCTTCTGTCAATACTCTCGCAGGGCGATCGGCAAAAGCTATTATTAAGTTTGCCGAAATGATTGGCCGTTGGCAATCGCAAGTTGAAACCCTGCCGGCTTCGCAAATTGTCCAAGGAATTATCCAAGATTCAGGCTACATTGAAGATTTGAAAAATCAAGGAACCGAGGAAGCAGAAAATCGCATAGAAAACGTCAGAGAATTGTACAATGCAGTGCTGCAATTTGAAGAACAAAACGAAGAACCGACGCTGACATCATTTTTAGCAAAAGCATCTTTAGCATCCGATTTAGATGACTTGCAGGAAGAAGATTCCCGCGTGTCGCTGATGACGCTGCACTCAGCAAAAGGATTAGAATTTCCCGTGGTATTTCTAGTCGGGATGGAACAGGGTTTATTTCCCAATTTCCGCAGCTTGGACGACCCCAAAGCGATCGAAGAAGAACGCCGTTTGTGCTACGTCGGCATCACTCGCGCCCAGGAATTGCTATTTCTCACCCACACTCGCGAACGTCGCCTCTGGGGAGGTTTCCGGGAACACTGCACCCCTTCGCTATTCTTAGGAGAATTGCCGCCGCATTTGCTGGCTGGAAGTGCGAAGAAAACTAAAGCCGGGAAAACGGCTGCATCTAAAGGAAAAACTAATAATTCAGCAGCAAATTCTGCGAGTTCTAAAGCGGGAAACAATGGACAATCGGTGGATTGGCAAACGGGCGATCGGGTTTTTCATCATGCTTTTGGAGTTGGAGAAATTACCCACGTTTTGGGAGAAGGCGATAAAACTAATCTGGCAATTAAGTTTTCAGGTTTGGGCAGAAAAATCATCGATCCGAGAACAGCTAAGTTGCAGCGAGTTTAAGTAAAAATATAGCTAAGCATCTGCGTTAATCTGCGTTAATCTGCACACATCTGCGGTTTCCCTATCCATCCAAGATTTATGCAATAACTCTAATCAGTTAAACTTCGCATTGCTAATAACGCCGCCCCATAAGCAGCCGCAGTATGAATCGGCGTTAATACAGACACTTTTAAATAACGCTTTCTAATCGCACTCCAAACCGCATTTTTAGCCCCGCCGCCAGCAGTATAAACTTTTGTCAAAGGAGTTGCACCCAATTCTTGCAATAATTGATATCCCCGCGCTTCAATCCGCGCTATGCTTTCTAGCAAACCGTGCAGAAATTCCACTGAATCAGTTGGACGCGGTTCGAGTCGGGGTGGCAAATTCGGGTCATTAATCGGAAAGCGATCGCCCTTTTTCAACAATGGGTAATAATCCAGCAAACTCTCTTGTGCTGGATCAATTTGTGTGCTATAGTTATCCAACTCAACATCAGTAAAAAAGTGTCGCAGCACCGCACCTCCGGTATTAGAAGCACCTCCAACTAACCACAAATCGCCTAATTTGTGACTGTAAATCCCGTATCTAGAATCATCGACGCGGGTATGACTTAACAGTTTGACTGCTAGTGTAGAACCGAGAGAAGTTACTGCTTCCCCCGGTAAATTGACACCGCTTGCTAAAAATGCTGCGATGCTATCGGTTGTACCAGCACAAACTGTACAATCGCGGGGAAAACCGAAGCGATCGCCCACTTGAGATATCACTTCCCCCACAGGCGTCCCCGGTGCGACAACTTGCGGCAATTCAGGAGTTGCAGCGCCCGCAATTCCCTGTGTCAGCCAATTCGGATAGCACAAAGTATCAACATCAAAACCCAGTTTCAAAGCATTGTGATAGTCGCTAATTCCTAATTTTCCGTGCAGCAGAAATGCCAGCCAGTCAGCTTGATGCAGGAAAACTGTAGGGGCGATTTCCTCTCGAAAGTCTTGCAACCACAGGAGTTTTGCCAGACTGGATGTTGCGCTCAATACTGTGTGGTTATCCGGCGCGATCGCCCGCAACCTCTCTGTCACCGCTGCACCACGCGCATCATTGTATAAAATCGGTTCGCATACTGGTATACCCTCCGTATTGCACAGCATGACAGTGGAAGATGTGCCGTCAAGGGCGATCGCCCTTACCTGATTGCGGATTGCTGGGGGAATTTGCTCGATCGAATCCCACAGCGCATTTTGCCACACCGAGGGCAATTCAGGCTGTTGTTGCCCGTTGTTGGCAAAAGTATATTCTGTCTCACAATGTATTGTACCCTGGGAGTCTATGACAGTCGATCGCGCGCCCGTGGTGCCGAAATCTATTCCCAAATAAAGATTCATTTGCCACTCCCGCGAATTTTCCTATATTTGACGAAACCACAAAGTTTATTTGCGTCTTATGGTTGTTTCTAACCCAGCTTTTTATGCTGCGGAAAATTTGGATTTAATTAGAGCATAAATTTCTAATCATTGAATTTTCCCGGCTTAATTTATGAAATATTTTCCCCTACTACCGTGCTTCTACATAGTCACAGAGCGTAGTGGGTTGGGGAAGCGGTAAACCTTCTTCTCGCAATCCTTCTAAGTGAAATTCGATTGCTTCTTTAATTTGCTGCTGTACTTCCGCAAGGGTAGCGCCTGTGGCTGCACATCCGGGCAAATCTGGTGGATATGCTGAATAATTATTGGGTGTTTTTTCAATCACAATGGCATAACGCATTAGTTGTTTTGCTCATCTTTATGATTTGTTTCCCTCTGCCTGTAGTTGTTTAATAATATCTCTGACTTTAATTGACATTTATTACTAACATAATTAGCAGCAAGGAACGAAATGACGAAAAGCCGATAACTCAGTAAAAAAGGTTTTAAATAAAAGACTTGATAAAGGGCTGAAATCGCTATATACCACAGCTTACCGCTCTCGCTGCCAGAAGAGAAGAACCACCACACCGAAACCAACTACCCAAAGTTTCCCCGAACACCACCCACCCGAAACCCCAAACCCAACAGCAAACCCCAGCCCCCCAACCGTCCGCCCCCCCACTCGGGAGGTGACCTGATGTTGCTTGCAGATTAAAGGTTAGGTGATCGTACTTCAAGCAACTACCTCCTTTTCGCCAACCGACGCGATCGCCCAGCTTGCATTCACTCTCATAACCAACTTTGCCCCCCACTTCCAACCAAATTTTTTTCTGGACGCTAAAACCAAAGCGACCCTGACTATATTTTACCCACAACTGATCGATGGTGCGTAAATCATCGCAAGGAAAATTCTTGATCGAGTCCCTATCCAAATAACCTCCTTGGTTCTCCCGTCTCGCAGCTTTCAGCATTACCTTGAGTGTTTCCCCATCCGCCTCTTTCCACTCCCCTGCTGCTAATAAATCCCGCAGACGAGTATAGTCAACACCCCGCGCTGATTTAAGCGAGTCTGGTGGCGGAGGAGGTACTTGAGGTGATGGTTGAGGCGATCGAGTACCAAGATCCTGCAAAACTTCAGTAGCAGATTGATAACGTTTTTTAATAGCAGGTTGTATCATTTTATCTAAAACCTGACCCAGTTCCGAGCTGACAGATGCTTTTAAGTGTTCTCGCCACACCCACTCAAACTCGCTATCATCGAATAAATCAATCGGCTCAACCTGAGTTAACAGACACAGACAAGTCACACCCAGACTATAAATATCACTAGCAGGAATCGGTTTACCGTTGGCTTGTTCTGGTGCCATATATCCAGCCGTACCGATTCTCGTTCCCGTTAGCCCTAGAGCCGTTTGTGTCGCATATTTCGCGGCTCCAAAGTCAACTAAAACCATTTGCCCATCTTGCCGAAGAATAATATTTTCGGGCTTGATATCTCGGTGAATAACTTGGCGAGAGTGAATGAACTCGAATACTGGCAATAAATTATTAAGTAAGTCGCGAATCTGCGTTTCGCTAAAATATCCCTTAGATTCTAGTGCTTCGGCTAAATTTTCACCGTCGATGAATTCTTGGACTAAATACTGCCGTCCATCTTGACTAAAATATGCTAATAAGTCGGGAATTTGAGAATGTTTACCCAACTGTTCTAGGCGTACTGCTTCAAGCTCAAATAACTCAGCAGCTTTCTGGATACTAGAAATGCCTTGAAATTGGGGGTAAAATTGTTTAATAACGCAGGGAGGTTTAGATGGTTTATACTCGTCAATAGCTAGAAAAGTGCGCCCAAATCCCCCTTGTCCAATAATTTTTTGGGCTCCGTAGCGATCGCCCAATAGCAGTTTATTCCCACATTTTTGACAAAATTTTGTATAGCCAGACGGGTTTTGGAATAGGCAATCAGGGTTTAGACACTGGCTCATAAAATATGCTTAGAGATTACAGATTAAAGCTCTGGATGCGATGCCAGCGCACATGGTGTTAAATGTGGAACAGCAGATCCCGGTAAGGACATCGCATTGCCTTTCATCGTGTCAACTTAAGTCTGAAACCTGTGTATCTCTCGCTTTTATCCGAGGCCAGATCCCCCTAAATCCCCCTTAAAAAGGGGAGTAGGGGTTGACTTTGATCGGACTCTTGTCCCCCCCTTATTAAGGGGGGCTAGGGGGGATCTGGCCTCGACGATAAACAGCAGTCCATGACTACGTTTGACCTTAAGTTGAGACTAATAGGCACTGCCTAAGTCCCCACTCAAAACTCGTTAAACTTTTGTCCCGCACTCAGGACAAAAGTTATTCGTCGAAACATTCTTCGCGCCGCAACTGGGACAATAAACCAACTCCGCAGAGTGCAACTTGCTACGATCGGGCAAACCAACCATTTGAGCATTGCTCTTACCTGGAACTACCATCGGATAGCAGTTTTCGTCCCTCGTCACCTTCACGTTCATCAGCACTGGGCCGTCGTGAGCGAGCATTTGGGCGATCGCATCTTTGAGTTCCTCCGGTTGCGAAACCAGCATCCCTCTCACGCCGTAAGCTTCAGCCAGCATCACAAAATCCGGCATCCCCACAGTCATATTCGACGACGAATAACGCTCGCCGTAGAACGCCTGCTGCCACTGCCGCACCATGCCTTGCCAGCCGTTATTTACAATCACAATCTTGACATTAATGCCGTATTGTGCTAATGTTCCCAGCTCTTGAATATTCATTTGCACGCTAGCATCGCCAGCAATACAAATGACTTGCTCATCGGGTAGCGCCATTTTCGCGCCCATCGCCGCCGGCACCCCGAAACCCATCGTTCCCAAACCAGCGCTGGAAATCCAGCGGCGCGGCCCGTTGTTCAAGAATTGAGCCGACCACATTTGATGTTGACCGACATCTGTTGTGTAGTAAGCATCTGGCGCTTGAGTAGCCAATTCCGAAATCACCTCTTGCGGAGCCAAAATATCTGGGTAATGAGGCACAACTAACGGATAGTCCTGTTTCCAGTGATCGATCCTCTGCAGCCATTCCGCAGTCTGTCCGGTCTTCCCCGAAACTCCAGTTTCCCGACAGCGGCGCAGCAAATCGAGCAAAACTTGGCGGACATCTCCGACAATCGGCACGTCAGGGCCGCGATTTTTGCCTACTTCCGCCGGGTCGATATCGATGTGAATCACCTTAGCGCGCGCGGCAAACTCGTCTAATTTGCCCGTCACGCGATCGTCAAACCTCGCCCCTACAGCAATCAGCAAATCGCACTCGGTAACGGCAAAATTAGCGTAAGCAGTGCCGTGCATCCCTAGCATTTTCACCGACAAAGGATGGTTTTCATCAAAGGAACCTTTGCCCATCAGCGTTGTCGTCACCGGCAATTGGAAAAGTTCGGCGAGTTCCTTAATTTCCTCGTGGGCCCCCGCCGCGATCGCCCCGCCGCCCACATAAAGCAAAGGACGCTTTGCTTCCTTCAGCAAATGAATTGCTTGATTAATTTGCCGAGGATTTCCCTTCACCGTCGGCCGGTAGCCCGGAATTCTCACTGCTCCGGGTTCCACGGGCAGATAGTCAAATTCTTCCAAACCCACATCCTTGGGTACATCAACCAAAACAGGCCCCGGCCGCCCTGTACTCGCGATGTGGAAAGCTTCTGCCACAATTCGCGCCATATCTCTGGGGTCGCGCACTACATAGGAATGCTTGACAATTGGCAGGGTAATCCCGTAAATATCTGTTTCCTGAAACGCATCAGTGCCGATCGCCGCACGGGGCACCTGACCAGTAATAATTACCATCGGGATCGAATCCATGTGGGCTGTCGCAATCCCCGTCACTAAATTAGTTGCACCAGGGCCAGAAGTAGCAAAACAAACCCCAACTTTGCCAGTAGCGCGGGCGTATCCGTCAGCCGCGTGAGCAGCGCCTTGTTCGTGGCGCACCAGAATATGTTTGATAGCGCCAGTTTCTTCGGCGCGGTAGAGTTCGTCGTAAAGCGGCAGAATTGCACCGCCGGGATAACCAAAAATATGCTTGACGCCGTGGCGGATCAAGCTGTCAATCAGAGCAAATCCACCAGTTGCACGCTTGATGGTCACTTTAGTTTTTAGTTGCACAGTATTTCCTTCCTTAAACTAATTATGATTTTTAATGAAAGCTTTTATACTACTTTAATCTCAATTAATGAAACTAGGAAAATTTAAGTGGTGAGATTTTACAAAAGATTTCGTGATCGCAGAGGGTTCGCCCGATCGAGACATTGTGGAACACCAGAGGAAGAAAAGAAACAGAGGAAATCGCGGCTTCTATGCCGGTGTACCGCTATATGACGCTTGTATAGCATTCGTTCTGCGGCCTTCGACAAGAAAAACCATCGTTTCAGCAATTAAGAACGTCCTAATCATCAGGGCGGTTGCTATGTTATCGATCGATCGCGAAAAGAAAGCCATCTTCCCTCTTACCATAGGTGTCAACACTAGCCTAAAACCGTTGATAAATCTTGTTTAGACGCGAGTATCGCTCCCCCTCCCATTCCCGTTAGGAAGGGAAACTAAAGAGAATGCTCCGGTTCCCCCCAACTCTCAGGGGATCTGGACAATCATCGTCAAACAGTAGATCGGTACTACATTTGACGTTAAGTTGACACCCCTCCCCTCTTCTATCTTCCTTCTTCCTTCTTCCTTATTCTTTATTCCTTATTCCTGACATCCGTTACATCCGTTACACAATCCGTTGCCGAACTTCCTTCTTTGCAAAGTTTACAGAACATCCTGCAAGACTTTGCGAGTATGTTTCCAAGCTGCCATTCCCATCACCGAAACCAAAAAGCCCAAACTCAGCAACACGATCCGCAAGCCGACGTCATCCGAGCCGACTGCTTTGCTGACAGCATCCGTCAGAGGGCCAGTAATCGCTAAAGGCAGGCTCAGAGCAATATTAATCGCATTGTTCTCAAATCCAAAGACTTTGCCCCGCATAGATTCTGGAGTTTTTTCTTGAATCAGAGCTTGCATCGGGCCGTTAATTAAGGAAGCACCAAAACCGAACAAAGCGCTCAATCCGAATCCCACCCATAACTGTCGAGTAAAGGCAAACATTGCTAATACAAAACCCATCATCAAGAAACCGATTAAAGGCAGAGGTTTGTGGTGCATTCGATGACCCCAGTGTCCCAAAAAGGCGGCACCGAAGACCATTCCAATTCCCGCAGCAGCGAGCAAAAAGCCAAATTGAGTTTCTTTGAGACCTATTTTGCCTGAAAGTGCGATCGCCAGCACCTGAAGCGCTGCAAACACCGAATACAAAATCGTCAACTGCACCATCGCGTTGCTGACAAGGTGATTGTGTTTCAAATAGCGCAAACCTTCTTTGAGATCTTGCCAAGGATGGACGTTTTTGCCACTGCTGCCGGCATGACTTTCTTTGATCCGCATGGCATAGATCAAACCTGCCGATATCAGGTACAACCCGCCCAGCAAAAACTCTTGAGAAGCTGCCCCGAAGCTGTGTTTGACCCAACTAAACAGCGGTTCGCCGATCGTCATCCCGACAATAATCCCGCCCATTGTGGACGAGGCGAACAGCGCATTTGCTGACATCAGTCCCTCTCGCCCCACGGCCAGGGGGATTGCCGCCTGCTCTGCCGGAGCAAAAAATTGCGTTACGGTAGAGATCAAAAACGTCATCGTCAGCAAAACCACAAAAGCTTTGGGCAAAAACGGCAAAGCTATAATCAACCCGGCTCGAATCACGTTGCAGGCGATCAGCATTTGCTTTTTGGAAAAGCGGTCTACCACGATACCGGCTACGGAACCAAAGACGATCGCCGGCACGGTGTAGGCGATCATCACTGCTGACAGCATTGAATTTTCCGAATGTTGCCAAGAAACTGGCCAGGGTCGGTAGTCGCCGGTTTTCAGCAGAATAATCAGCAATACATAAAAAATTTTATCCGCCACTTGGGCTAATAACTGGCCCGTCCACAAGGCGAGGAAGGGGCGATTTCTCAGTAGGGCATCAAGCCCGCTGCGGTCAGGGGGAGGGCTGGCTGGGTGCATAGGAATAGTTTAACTGACCGCCTCTGGCAATTATAGTTTTCAGCAATATGTGCAAATCTGACATAGCAAAGCGGAAACTCGGAAAACTCCTGTCTCCTGCGTTCTTTTTCTGTTTTAGCAGATCGGCGGGGGACGCCTGCTGCTGTCTTTCTTAACTCTACCGCGATCGGCCGGAGCCGAGAGCCCGCGCCCCTGGAAAATTCGAGAATATTGTTAAAGGTTGGCGTGCATTTCATCGCGAGTACAAGATACGGTAATATACTTGACAAAATACTTGCTGCTGGCAGTGATATTAAAAGATGTCACGCCGATTAAGTAATATAACGAAGGTACTAACTGTTAGGAGTGAGAAACTTGAAAAAGGTTGAAGCTATTATTCGCCCCTTTAAACTAGACGAAGTGAAAATCGCACTCGTCAATGCTGGTATTGTGGGGATGACTGTTTCTGAAGTTAGAGGTTTTGGCCGTCAGAAGGGCATGACAGAACGCTATCGCGGTTCTGAGTACACCGTTGAGTTCTTGCAAAAGCTCAAGGTGGAGATTGTTGTGGAAAACGATCAGGTTGACATGGTGGTTGATAAAATTATCGCGGCTTCCCGCACGGGCGAGATTGGCGACGGCAAGATTTTCATCTCCCCTGTAGAACAAATTATTCGGATTCGGACTGGGGAAAAGAACTTGGAGGCAATCTAAGATACTGGGGCATTGGGCATTGGCCAAACAGGCGAAACAGGTAATGGGTCATCGGCAACTAATCATTGCCAACGAAAAACCTCTTTCCTGTTTAGTTGTGATACCTAAGTGTCAATATCCAATGCCACAGTTACCCCATATTTTGGCTTTTTTCTTCATTATGGGTTGACAATGTTGGCTACTTGTGGTAGGAGAGCATGAAAGGCTCGACCGCGGTGAGAGTGCGATCGCTTGATATCGGGTGTCATTTCTGCAAAAGTCTGTTGCTGTGCGGGTACGTAGAAAATGGGGTCATATCCGAAACCTCCCGTACCGCGAGGAGTGTGGAGGATTTCGCCACGGCAAATTCCTTCTACTTGCAAGGCAATTGTACCGTCGGGACGGGCGATCGCGATCGCGCAAACAAATTGTGCTTCCCGGTTTTGTTCGCTACCCAATTCTTTGAGAAGTCGAGATATCCTGTCAGCATCGGTTTTCCCGTAGCGCGCGGAGTAAATCCCAGGTTGACCGTCGAGTGCATCTACCATTAAACCAGAATCATCGGCGATCGACCATTTGCCCGTTGCTTTTGCCACTTCAGACGCCTTCAAGCAAGCATTAGCAATAAAAGTTTCGCCTGTTTCTTCGATTTCCAACTCTTCCGGTTTTAGTTCCAATTCCCATCCCAAATCCTGAAGATAAACTTGCATTTCCTTGAGTTTACCCGGATTGCCTGTAGCTACAACTAGCAATTTGCGATCGGTCATTCGATTTTAGATTTTAGATTTTAGATTTTAGATTGACTTGCGCGAGATAAATTCGGGGGCTTGAGGATTTTAGATTTTAGATTTTGGATTGATTCCACGGATAAATCCCGTGGCGGGTACCACCTTTGAAATTCTTGGTCATTATTTCTCTTAAAACTTATGGCTCCATATTAACAAAAGATTGGGGAAATGGTTGCAACAAAATTCCCAAAATCTTATCAACATCTTGAATATAGTATTCAATCGGATCGATATAAACAGTAGTTTCCTCCAAAATCAAGAATTTCCAGTTAGTTCCCGTCGTCACCGCCCCGTAAATGCGATCGACCTCAGTGTCTTGGTTTTGATTGAAACATTGGGCCGCTACCATTGCCGCTACGCATTGACCTAAACCCCCAATGATATCTTCCTTTTTTGCCTCAAAAATTGTTATAACCGGAGCACTGATGAATAATTGTTCTGAAGAACCGCTAATAATATAGTCGCAAAATCCTTGCAAGCCTCTTTCTGGATCGACAGTAAAATCCTTACCGGAAAAAAGAGAAACTCGTTTGTTTAACAATCGCCTAACTTCGGCTAAAATCGGGGCAATCAAAAATTCTGAACGAGCTTTTTCTGTGGAAATAAAAGTGGCTAGCGGTACATAATCAATCAGGATTGTTGTTAAGACTTCCGAGGGTGAAACTGGTTTTGTATCGGCAAATAAATTGCGAGTTTCATCGAAGGTCAATCCAAAATCTTTTTTGACTCTCGCAAGGCTGAAATCGCTGTAAGCCATTTGCTTTTATCCTAAAATTAACCTGATATAGCAATAGTATTTCATTGTGAGTAAGATTTTTTTACCGCAGAGGGCGCAGAGGACGCAGAGAAAGAGAGATTTGAGATCGAGTCATCCGCGTTCATCTGCGTTTCTCTGCGGTGGAAAAATCCGATTAATTATGCGCCCAAGCTTTCGCCCAGTTTAAGTTTTGCATAACTTCTTTCAATGTTGCCGCTTCTGAATACAGCCGCAACACGGGTTCGGTTCCGCTAAACCGAATTAACAGCCAACTTCCGTCGGCTAAACGGAATTTATATCCGTCAACTTTGTTGCAATCTACAACTGCTTTGCCGGCGATTTCTGTTAAGGGTTGATTTTGCAGCAGGGACAGCAAACGCGACCTTTCTTCCATGTTTGCTAAGTGCAAGTCGATTCTGTCATAAGCTGAAGTAAAGCTTGTTTCTTGTTGCAGTCGGCTGTAAATTTTGCTTAAGTCTTCCCCGGATTTGACAACTGCTTCTAATAAGTACAGCGCTGACAGTAAAGCATCTCGTTCGGGGATGTGTGTACCGTAGCCAATTCCACCCGATTCTTCGCCGCCGACTAAGACTTGGGTGGTTAACATTCGATCGGCTATATACTTGTAACCGATCGGCGTTTCAAATAATGGCAAGTTGTACAGCTTGGCAATTTTGGGAATTATGTCTGAACCGCTGACTGTTTTGATGACTTCCCCGGTCAAGCCGCGCCGTTTTGCTAAATGTTCGATTAATATGGGAACTAGGATTTGTGAACTGAGGAAGTTGCCGCTAGAGTCAACTGCTGCAATTCGATCGCTATCTCCGTCAAATACAAATCCGATTGACAAACCAGAACTTTTTCGCTGGTGAGTACGCATCACCCGAAATAACTGCGACAGGTAGCGCGGCAAAGGTTCCGGTGCACCGCCACCAAACAGCGGATCTCGATCGCTGTTGACTTCATGTACCGTTTCTTCTAAAATTTGAGCTAATCCTCCGGCGGCGGCACCGTGCATTACATCTACAAATACTGTAATTTTGCCGCTGGCGATCGCTTCTTTAATCGCCTCAATATCTACCATTTCCCGCAAGGTTTTGCAGTAAGCGGGCCAAGGATTGAAATTCTCCAATTTGCCGGGAGTTGCTGAAAGTGCCGCCGGATTTTCGAGTTTGGCTTCTATCTGTTGAGTAACTTCGGGGGAAACTGAACCGCCAAATCCGCCCTTGACTTTTAACCCTAAATATGCGCCGGGATTGTGGCTGGCTGTCAGGACGATCGCACCCAAAGCATTTAATTGTTGGGCAGCTAAACTGAAAGCTGGAGTGGGGGCGTAGGATTCGCTAAGTAGCACGTCAAATCCTGCGTTTTGGATTGCAATAGCCGCTGTTTGGGCAAATTCTTCAGCCAGAAATCGGCGGTCGTAACCGACAATTACAGTACCGCTGCTGCCATCGCTACCACCAGTTTGTGCGAGAACTTGTGCCGCTAGGGGAGCGACTAACGCTACGCGATCGAATGTAAAATCGTCAGCAATGATACCGCGCCAGCCATCTGTACCGAATTTAATAGGATTCATTTAGTCACAAGTCATGAGTCACCCGTCTATTTTATGGGTTTATCAGTCGATCGTCATCTGATTTTAGATTTTAGATTTTAGATTTTAGATTTGGGAATCGCTCCCATAGCCTGTACTGTGGCTGTTGACTGTTGACTGCTGACTGTTAGTTGTCATTAGCCTTGCTTGATAGATTATGTTGGGCGGAGTGAAACGGAGGGTTCGTCCCTCAACCCAACCTACTAATTACTGTTAACTGCCAAATGCCAAATGCCAACTGCCAACTGTCAACTGTCAACTGTCAACTGACTAAAAGAAAGCCGGTTGGTGGCGGATCAAATTCAGGAATTCTTCGCGAGTTTTCTGTTCTTCTTGAAACACGCCCAACATGGCACTCGTAACTGTCCAAGAACCGGGTTTTTGCACACCCCGCATCGTCATGCACATATGGCTGGCTTCCATTACTACAGCTACTCCCTGCGGTTCCAATATTGTCTCAACGGCTTCGGCAATTTGGCGCGTCAAACGTTCTTGCACCTGCAATCGGCGGCTGTACATCTCGGCAATTCGGGCTAATTTGCTCAGTCCCACTACTTTTTGGTTGGGAATGTAAGCGATGTGAACTCGGCCCATAAACGGCAGCATATGGTGTTCGCACATACTGAATACGCTGATGTCTCGCACCAGTACCATTTCGTTGTGACCTTCGTCAAAGATAGCGCCGTTAAGAAGTTCTTCGAGGGATTGACTGTAGCCGCTGGTGAGAAACCGCATTGCTTCTGCTACCCGCTTCGGGGTTTTGAGCAATCCTTCCCGTTCAGGATCTTCTCCTACTCCCAGCAGAATTGTCCGAACGGCGGCCATCATTTCTTCTTGGCCTACTTCTGAGGGTACGGGTATGTGGGATTCTTGACCGTGCGAGGAATTGCGATCGGGTCGAGTGGGGATGCGCGGGGAGTTGTTCTCTGCGGTTTGTAACAGTTTCATGCTGTCAGTCGAGAGTGAGTTCGAGCCATTGGAATCGGCGGAAGATGCAATTGTCATAACAAGTTGGTGTGAGGGTGAATCGATTTTCGATTTTCGATTTTAGATTTTCGATTGGGGGATATATAGCCTTTCTCAAAAAGGTGAGGTACGAATTTTGACCTGGAAAGCTTGACATTACAGGGTTTCTGTATACCTCATTTATCGGAGAACCGCTATAGCTAGAGATTCAAAGATTGTTGAATTCGAGAAAAATCCAGCAGTCTAAAATCTCAAGTTCACAAAACTCCTGCGTTGGACATGAGGGTGATTTCTTCAATTACTGCACTTGCTGGCAACTGAACTGCGTGCAGAATTGATTGGGCGACGATTTCTGGGGTTAACATGGCGGTGCGATCGAAGTCGGCGTCCACGGTGTCTGTGTCCCACAGGGGAGTGTTGACAGAACCCGGACAGATTGCTGTTACGCGAATTCCGTGAGCTCGTTCTTCGGCTGCTAAGGTTTTAGACAAAGCCATGAGACCGAATTTGCTAACGCAGTAGGCTCCCCAGTTGGGGAAGGCTTGGGTGCCGGCGATCGAGGAAACGTTGATGATGATTCCTGATCGGCGATGGCGCATGGAGGGCAAAACTCCTAAAATGCACTGCCAAACGCTAGTTAGATTGAGGTCTAGAACGCTCTGCCACTCGGCTAGCGGCGTTTCCGTCAAAGAGCCGGTGTAGCCCATGCCAGCGCTGTTGACCAGGATATCTACGGAACCCAATTGAGCTGCGATCGCGCTGATGCTGCTTTGCACTTGCTCAATTTTTGCCAAGTCTAAGGGATAAGCTTCTGCTTTCACTCCGACTGCTCGGGCTGCTGCGGCAACGGCTTCTAAGTTTTCCGACTCTCGGCTAACTAAGGCCAGATTTATGCCCTCGGCGGCGAACGCTAGAGCCGTCGCTTTGCCAATACCGCTGCTGGCTCCGGTAATCAGAGCCTGCTTTGTTGTGGGATGGTTCATTCAGTGTCCTAATACTTTCGCTCGGCAAGTCCCTCAAGCGTTGCAGCCTTCTTCGCCAAATTAGAAAGCTGTCTGCTGCGGGTGATCACAGTTAATTATGAGATCAACATTAAGAACTGTTAAGCCGGTGTCACCTGAGAAATTATAACACTGCTGACTGATTCGCAGAATAGTGACTGGTGAGTTATCACTTATGAGTTGGAAGTTAAGAGATTTTCACTCATAACCGATAACTCTGAATCGATCGGCTCAAGCCGCAATTTCAGTGAATACACCGATGTGGCGAAACTTTTGATACCGGAGATCGCGTCGCTGCTGACCCGTAAGCTGGGTTAGTTCTGCTAAGTTTTCTAACAAAGCTTGTTTGAGTATGGACGCAGCTTTGAGGGGATTTGAGTGAGCGCCACCGATCGGCTCTGGTACTATTTGATCGAGAACGCCGAGGTTTTTCAAATCCCAGGAAGTGATTTTGAGAGCTTCTGCCGCCAAGTTAGCTTTGCCAGAGTCTTTCCAGAGAATGGCCGCGCAAGCTTCGGGAGTGGCGACGGTGTAGACGGAATGTTCCAGCATCAACAGCCGCTCGCCGACACCGATACCCAATGCGCCGCCGGAACCGCCTTCGCCGATGACGGTGCAAATAATGGGAACGTCGAGGCGAAACATTTCTCGGAGGTTACAGGCGATCGCCTCTCCCTGTCCGAGCTGTTCTGCTTCTAAGCCGGCCCAAGCTCCCGGAGTGTCGATAAACGTGAAAATGGGCATTCCGAAGCGATCGGCGTGTTCCATCAACCGCAGGGCTTTGCGATAGCCACCGGGAGCAGCCATGCCGAAGTTGCGGGCGATATTGTCTTTTGTGTCGCGCCCTTTTTGATGGCCAATGATGACTGTAGGACGCCCGTCTATGCGGGCAATTCCGCCGACGAGGGCGGGGTCGTCTCCGCCGCGCCGATCGCCGTGAAGCTCGATCCACTCGTCGCTAATTGCCTGAATGTAATCGAGGGTGCTGGGGCGGCGCGGGTGACGGGCGAGTTGCAGCCGCTGCATGGGGGACAAGCTGCTGAAGATTTCTTGTCGCAGTTGGGCGGAACGCGCTTCGAGTTTGCGAATTTCGTCGGTGACATCGACGCTGTTTTCTGCGGCGAGTTCGCGAATCTGGTGAATTCGGGTTTCGAGTTCGGCCAGGGGCTTTTCAAAATCTAAGAGTAAGGGTTTACGGTCTGGGTTTGGCACGCTGATAATTTCTATAAGGTTTTGTCAGGTTTTGTCGATCGACTATTTCCAGATCCTACCCTGTCAGGGGATGCTGAAAAAGAGGGGAAATTTGGAAGTTTTAAATTTTGAATTATGCTTGGCTTACTAAGCTTGTTGAAAACCAGAGGCTGGAGCCTCGTTTTTTGCTACACTATTTTTGCTTGCTGCTGATTTTTACGCCCCTCTTTCCCCCCGGCCCTGGGTTCCCCACCGCCACAAAAGGCCTAACCCTGCTGAACTGTTCCCAGTCCAAAAAGCGACACCAGCGCGATCGAACTCACCCATTCGGAAGCTGTAACAGCCCTGTCTATATTACCTTTTGTCGCCAAAATTCAAAGATCAGAAGACTTGAAGACAAACTATTGCCACCAATCACATCGGCTGGTTCCGAACTGCCAACTACTTTTTTTTGGGTTGTGCGATCGGATCTAATGTTAATAGTTAACTGTTAAAAATTCACTATTAACTGTATAAAAAAAGTTACTGGTTATTATCAGAAAAACTTTCCTCAATAACCAATAACCACAACAAATCACATCAAACTGACATTAATAAAGGTCTGAAACCGTGCTTGACAGAAATATGACCGATTTGTTCCATCTTCTCCACTGTAATTTGATTCCGTCCCCAAGAAAAATTGGTATACATTTTTTCAAATTCCAGCAGCATTGATTCAGCAAAACAGGCAAACAACTGTCGGCCCGGTACATCCATATTGACAATCTTCATAATTTTCCACTCAATATCGAGGGAATGCTCCACAATGCCGCCATTGAGTACGTAAATTTCTGGATGCTGAACCTGAGTTGCCAGATTTTTCGGATAGCCACCGTCAATCAATAAACATGGTTGCTTCAATGTCTTAGGGTCAATTTCTACTCCCTTGGGCATACTGGCTACCCAGACTACAATATCCGCTTGGGGGAGGGCTTCTTCCAAGTCCATAATTTTGCCTCGCCCCAATTCCGATTGCAAATCTTGTAATCGTTCTTTGTCGCGGGCAATGAGCAACAATTCTGCTACATTTGTTTTAACATTCAGCCAGCGACACACAGCACTGCCAATATCGCCAGTAGCACCACAAACGGCTACCGTGGCTTTTGAAAGTTCAATCCCCAATTTAGGGGCTGCTTCTTCTACTTGGCGACAGAGGATGTAAGCTGTGTGAGTGTTACCGGTGGTGAAGCGTTCAAACTCCAACTTGAGATTGCGAATTTGCTTAATTTGCTGCAAGTTGAAAGTCTCAAAAATGATCGAAGAAAAGCCGCCCAAAGCAGTGATGTTAATCCCGTTTTTTTGAGCGTGTGCCATCGCATTAAGGATTTTGCGAGTGGCTGCTTTAATCCGGCGAGTGGCTAGCATTTCTGGCAGAAAACAGGACTCCACATAGCGGCCTTCTATTTTTTGTCCAGTGATGCTTGTTACCGTGATCTGATCAACTATTTGGGGCGGTGCGCTGCACCAAAAATCGAGACCTTGATCGGCATATTCTGGATAGCCCAGCTCGTTAGCTACTGATTGGGCGTGTTCTAAGCTGGTTAAGTGACCGATTAGACCAAACATTAAGTTGTCAAATGAAGGAAGATTGAAAATGGAGGATAGAAGATGGAAGATGGAAGATGGAAGATGGGAAGATTAAAAATTTATATTTTAAAATGAGGTATCCCAATTTTAATTTTTAATTTTTAATTTTTTTCCCATTCCTTATTTCCAAATTAACTAGGCTGCGAGGCCTTGTGCTGACATCCGCATGATATCACGGTTGTTAAAGCCTATGTTACCTAGGGCTTCCCCGTAGGCAATCATAAAGTCTTCAATTAAAGCGTCTTTTTCCATTCCCAAAACGCGGGCATCGTCTGCAACAGAGTTTAGCAGTCTCCAGATGATGGGCAGGTTTTGGCGGTTGGCAGCTTCGAGTTCGGCTTTTGATTCCTCAAAGTGAGCCTGCAGCCAGACTTCCCCAAAGTTGAGGTGGCTGTATTCTTCTTTGACGACGCCTTCGGTGATTTTGCGAGCAAAGTCATCGGCGACGGGGATGTAGATGTTGTAAGCTGCGATCGCAAAACACTCGATAATTAGCGATTGAATCAACAAGCAAGTTACAATCTGACCTTGGGCCGCGGCCGTCTGGAAGTTTTTGTGCAATTCCGAAAAGAACTGCTTGGCAAATGCCATGTCCGGCGTGACTTTAAGATTCCGGCCACAAGCTTGGAAGCCTTTCATGTGGCGGTTCTCCATCTTGGACAAGCCAACTAACTCTGCTTTTTTGTCAGCCAACAGTTCGGCCAGTGTCAGGTAATTGTCGTGAGCTTCTTGTTCGCCTTCAATCACAATGGCGTTGATGCGGCTGTAAGCATCTTTGTAAGTTTCGGTTTGAAAGTCAATTGTTGGGCTGGCCTCAAGCTGGGGCATAGATATGTAGTCTCCTTATATAAGCTTCCGGGATGTTTGGAAACCCCTTTAAAATGGGGGGTCAGTGACAGTACACTTTACCTATTTTGAACGCACCCCATCTAAATCACAGATTATAGCTGAGGATGCTTTCGACAAAGAACTTTTCTTTGACGTTCCGGGAAAAACTGGCGTCAAGCGTGCGTGTTTGGCGGACTTTTGCCGTCGAACACTCCAGAAAGACTATCGCTAGAATGCTATCTATTTACTAATTACTTGAATTAGTCGTTAGTCGATCTTTTGCCCGGAAATAGATGATAGAAATACGGTCTATGTCTCCACCTTTCAGGGTTTTACAGTACCAACTCTATCTATAACATTATATCCTAATCACAACTTCCTCCCTAGGTACTCCTTCTTTCCTTCTACGACTATTATGTTGTTGTATGGGAATCGGGGATGCGATCGGGTTGGAGAACCTCACAGGCTTATTATTTTAGGTTAATTCACAAATTTATGGGTAAATCCTTTGACAGGTCTCAAGCGCTGGAACTGCTGAGTTTTATTTTGTTGCTGGCGGGTGCTGCGCTGGTGCTGCTGCCACTGGCTGCTGTATTCTTGGTTTCAATATCACCATCGGGTGTCGGTGTCAAGGCCACCGGCCTGACTTTTGCGAACTATCAGGAGGCTTGGCGACGGGGCAATTTTTTGTTGGCATTCCTTAATTCTACTCTAGTGGCGATCGCAGTGACGGGTTTTCAGGTGGTGACTTCTGCTTTGGCCGGTTATGCTTTGGCCAGGCTGAAGTTTCGGGGGCGACAGGCCCTAGTTTTGGGGGTTTTGGCAACGCTGGTAATTCCGTTTCAGCTTTTGGTGATTCCCATTTTCTTGGTTTTGAAGTGGGGTCATCTGCTGAATACTTACGGGGCGCTGATTTTGCCGACGGCTGCTAATGGTTTTGGGATTTTTCTGCTGCGCCAGTATTTTATGACCGTTCCCGTGGAGTTGGAGGAGGCGGCAATGCTGGATGGGGCTAACCGCTGGCAGGTTTTATGGCAGGTGATGTTACCTTTGGCCCGCCCTGCTTTGGTGACGCTGTTTTTGTTTACGTTTATCGGGGAGTGGAACGATTTGTTTAAGCCGCTGGTGTTTACGACGCGGCCGGAGTTGCGGACTGTGCAGTTGGTTCTGGCTGAGTTTCAGGAACAGTTTACTAGCAGTTGGCAGTTGTTGATGGCGGCGGTGGTAATTGGCACAGTGCCGGTGGTGTTGCTATTTTTGGCCGGTCAACGGCAGTTTATTCGGGGGATTGCGGCGACGGGGATTAAGAATTGAGTTAGAAATGCTTGGCAATTAAGTTTGTATTCATTTTTTGAACCCTTCTTTAGAACAGGCAAGATGCCTGTTCCACAAGAACATTTAGTATTTGTGGAACAGGCATCTTGCCTGTTGCTGACATTGGTGCAAGATTGGAGTTTGTAGTCACTCGGCGATTGAAATCGCTACTATACAAACAAAATCCACGCAATTAAGTTTGTAGTCATTTGTTGAACCCTTCTCTAGAACAGGCAAGATGCAGTTCCACAAGAACATTTAGTATTTGTGGAACAGGCATCTTGCCTGTTGCTGACATTGGTGCAAGATTGGAGTTTGTAGTCACTCGGCGATTGAAATCGCTACTATACAAACGAAGTTCACTCCAAGCGGACTAAGAGATAAAGGGGCAGGGCTATTTCATTCTAAACAACTCCTTAATTAGTTTAAGGCCAAATCCCGCCAGACGTTGGGCTTGAGCCATA
>NZ_JAUPTE010000081.1:0-30450 GCF_036701705.1 Microcoleus sp. w1-18aA5
CTTATTCTCTCCCGGCGCGGTGGCTTTAGTTCTTCTCAAAGCCACCGTTCTCATCTTTATTTAGTCTAAAGTACAGTAAATTACTCTCTCTATAAAAACTTATCTTTCTAGATGAACAAGATGTAGGTTGAGTCAACTATTTGCCCCTTTAGTTCAGTTCGCAAACGCACCGCCACATGGAACAAAATACTTTACCCGTAGAGGTGATTCTCTCTCACCCCCGCCAATATTTAGGCAGCATTCGGCTGGATTGGACGCCACAACCGGGGAACTATCTAGATTTAGAGGGACAAACCTACGCTGTATTGGAACGCCACCACCGCTATCAACTCAAATGTGGCCGCTACCGACTGCAAAAAATTGCCCTGTACGTGCAGTCGGCTACACCGCCGACGGAAAGAACTTTTGTAAGTGGCATCTGGGTTATCGGAGATGCTAGCTGTCGCTTTAATGCTCGATCGGAAATTCTGCGCTGTGCTGTCAATCCCAATGGCCCGTGCAACTGCTGCGGCGATTACCAAAAGTCTTGAATCATCAAGTCAATCGATTTTAGATTTTAGATTTTAGATTTTAGATTTTAGCATTGACTTGCGCGAGATAAATTCGGGGGCGCCTTTATCGGATACAGGTTTTTTATTTCTGGACGGATGAATCACGTGGCGGGTATCCTGGATGCTTTCTGTCAGTACAATTCCATCTCCTCCAACCGAGAGTGCCGAGAATCTCGGCTTCTCCCTCATTCATTTACAAAAAACTATCAAAACCCACTAGCAACCCTCGAACCGAATTTAACTTCTTCAGGCAGGGGGTAATCTATCTTCTGATAGCTGTGCAGCACGTCGCGAATGCCAGTATGAATCAAATTTTCTATGTGCAGCAACTGCTCAGAAGAACAGCGAACCTGAACTGTTTGGTTTGACACAGACTCGCCGGAGTCGATCGCAGTATATCTATTAGGAACTCGGCTGAGCACATAAGCAATTAAATCCTGTCGCAATCCCGAAGGCGAAAAAGCTTGTTGGTAAGGGTGCTTCGGATAAGACTCCAAGATATTTTCTACTTCCTCTGTGACTACAGCTAAGGTAATATTGACAAGATTTTTCTGCATTTTCCCCGTCCCCAAACACTCGTTAACTAATATTTTTGTGGCCGTTCTCGATCTCGTCTGATTTCTCATGAATTTTAACCCGCTAATACCCCCAATCGTTCTTCGGTCATCACCAGCTCGAACTCGGAACTTACCTCTTCTATAACCCGCAGGACGTAGCAGGGAATCTTGTCGGATAAAATAGCACTTGCCACCGTACCAGTGTGAATTTCTAAGACTGCTTCTGCAGCAGCTTCAAACATCAGTCGCTGTCCCGGAAACATCACTCTTTCAAAGTACCAATTAGGAATGTTCCCAATCCGAACCACCTGAACTTGGTTGCTAACATTTGCGTAATAGCACAGAATCTGCTTGTTACCTTTATAAGATAGCTGATCAGACATTTAAAAAATCTCCACACTCTTTCTAAAACTTACTGAGACTTGGCCTTGCCTGTTAGTAGCAATTACGAGTTTGGCTCTTGTTCAAACGATCGACTTATTTTTGGGGTGTTATTCGAGAGCGCGAATCACATCTTCAGTTATTAATTTTTGTAGCATTTAGTTATCCTGCCAACACTTAGAGGACTGGCGCAGGAACCCGGTTTTTCCCGGTACAAAACCCGGTTTGTTTGGTATGCAGGGCCTAGATCCTGACTTATGGAGGTTGGTTGTGCTGTAGCACGAGTTAATCGAAAGTACCCTCACTCCCCCGAACTCTCCTGACAACAGGTTCGCTCTTTGGCAGCGGAATGGTGCTGAGAGTGCGATCGACCTTCAGATCCAGAGCTTCGGGTAAACTTTATCTAGAAAATATGAGGAAATTATGAAGGCCATCATTTTTTTGATAAATATACTTTTGCCGAAGGAGAGATTACAACAGTTAGGCAAAAACCTGGTTTTTGAGCCAAAAACTTGGCTGCATCTGTGATCCTGGGTTAAAAAACCAGGTTTCTGAGGGAAATCTGCATAAATCTTGGATTAGCAGGTTGAAACGGAGTTTTTTAGCAAAAAACTTGGCTGCATCTGTGATTCCGGGTTAAGAAAAACCGTTCTTGAGGCAAGTGTTTGTAACTTCTGGAGGAGTTATTCTGCCTGTAAATACGGTGATCGGCGATCGGCTTTGCGGGTAACAAAAAACCCCGACTCCCTGAGATCATCTCTAGAACTTCTAGGGAATCAGAGTTTAAGTTAACCAATCACCGATCGATCTCAAAGCTAAATCAAAAAAATGAGGAAATTATGAACATAGCCGGAAAAACTAGGAATTTCCTGGACGCATAAACCGGGTTATGTAACATAATTGAATAATTTTCGCAACAATCAAGAAAAGGAGAAAGCGGATTTTTGATCGTCATCCGGCTTTAATGCCCCCTTGATTCTTTAGTCGGGCTGGGCCAACTTTGTTTGTCTAGTAGGGGTTTCAAATGCCGAGTTTGATATGGTATCTGCGATCGCCTTTTACCCCAGTTTATAGCAACGGTTCCCAACCCAGAATGTCCGCCACTTGCTGTGCCAAACTCAAAGGATCGAAAGGCTTGGCAATCACCCCCGCTACCCCCAAATCAGCAAATTCGCTCAAATCCATCGCCTGCACCTTAGCCGTCAGGAAAATCACCGGAATCCCCCGAGTAGCCACATTGTTTTGCAGCAAACCAAACAGAGTAAGTCCGTCCATATCCGGCATCATCACATCTAGCAGGATAGCGTCAGGAAGTTGAGTTTCAGCTAACAGCAATCCTTGGCTGCCGTCGGGCGCGCTTAGTACAATCCAGCCGCCTAAATGTTCCAGACAGGCCTGAATCACGCTGCAGAGGTTTTTTTCATCATCGATGACCAGAATGCGCTTTGCTGACATAATTAAAACTCAAATTTTAAATTAATTATGGTAAACTGAAAAAAACTTAAGCACCCTGCCTCATCAACTCGGCTTCTTCACAGATAGAGAAGAAGAAAGAAGCAATAAAATTAAGAGTTTCAGCAGTTAAGAACGTTCTAATCAAGCGGTTGGTATGTAGCCACTCACCTACTGAAACCCTGAACATAAAAATCGACATATCAGACTCCCAAAATCATCCTAACCGCGTGCGTTTCCAGAAACTTTAGCTTTCGCGAGTTCCGATCAAAGCAATCTCAAACCTCCAAACTTTTTCCCCCTTCGCCTTCCAACGGTGCAGGCACTGTGAAATAGAAACTGCTTCCTTCTGAGACAACACTTTCGGCCCAAATTCTGCCGCCGTGCTGCTGTACGATACTGCGACAGATAGCCAAACCCAAACCCGTACCTCCTTTTTGGCGGGAGTCAGAAGCATCGACTTGTTGAAACCGTCCAAAGATAGTTTCTAGTTTATCTGCAGGAATCCCCCGCCCTCGATCTTTGACTTCAAATAAAACCCGTGAAGCGTAGCTATCCCGTAGGGAATCGCCTAAATCTTCCACCCTGAGAGTTACTGTACTCCCTGGAGCGGAGAATTTAATCGCATTGCTCAACAAATTTACCAGCAGTTGAACGATTCTGTCCGGGTCAGCCCAAATTTGGGCTGTTTCGGGCAAAATCGACAAATCAATATTATTTTCAGCAGCCAAAGAAAGTACAGCTTCTGCAGACTTCCGCATCAAGACCTGGGCATCGCACCACTGCTTGACGAGGATAACTTGGCTCGAATCGAGCCGCTCTAAGTCGAGAATATCGTTTACCAAACGCACTAACCGTTCGGTATCGCTCGAAGCGATTTCTAACATCTGTTTGGCAGTTTCCGGTTTACTTTTCAGTACCCCAGCCGCCAGCAAACCTAAAGAACCGCGAATGGAGGCAAGCGGCGTTCTCAGTTCGTGGCTGACAATCGAAATAAACTCATTTTTCATTTTTTCAATTGCCCGACTTTCTGTGATATCTGTGACTGTGCCGACGTGACCAATTAGTTGAGATCTGTCGGAAAAAATCGGAGCTGTTTTCAGCCGACAAAACCGGATGGTTCCGTCTCGCTGGATGTGTCGGAATTCGCAGGAAAATTCCCCATCTAGCGATTGCGATTGGGACCACTTAGACAGAATTAGTTTGAGGTCTTTGCGGTGAACAAACCGCATCCAGCCGTTTCCTAAAGCTGCTGCCGGTGTGAAGCCACCAATTGCTTGACAGCGAGGATTTGTATAGGTACATTTCCCCTCAGTATCGATTTTGAAAATGCCCACAGGGGAGCTCTCGCTCAGAGAGCGAAATAAAGCTTCGCTTTCCCGGAGTTCTGCTTGAGAGCTTTCTAGTTCTCTGGTTCGCTGCAAAACTCGCATTTCTAACCGTTCGTTGAGCTGTTGAAGGGCTGCTTCAGCAAGTTTACGATCGCTAATATCTCGGTGCACTGAGACCCAGTGGGTAAACTCACCATTTTCGTCCGCTATGGGCACAATGCTCATTTCTACCCAAAATTCCGTCCCGTCTTTGCGGTAATTGATCGAGTCAACTCGCAGCGGCTGCCAGGTTTCCAAAGCTGTCCGAATTTGATCGAGACTGGCGCGGTCTGTTTTTTCTCCTTGCAAGATGCGCGGCGTTTTGCCCACAACTTCTTCTAGCGTATAGCCGGTCATCCGCGTGAAAGCTGGGTTGACATAAATAATTCGCGGGCCCGGTTCTTCAACCGGTTCAGCTTCGGTAATTAACACGGCGTCGTTAGTGGTGGTGACTGCTGATTCCAACAGGCGCAACTGCAATTCTCTAGCTTTGCGATCGGTAATTTCTGTAACTGTCCCCACCATCCGCACTGCATCGCCGGCTTCGTTGTAAAAAAACTTACCTTTTCCCTCGATCCAGTGAATGCTGCCGTCGGGCCAAACCACGCGGTATTCCAGAAAGTAATCTGCTCGCTGGGCCAAAGTCTGATTTATAGTATTATCCGTATTTTTTAAATCTTCTGGGTGAATGCAAGCTGCAAAACTTTGATAAGTTCCCGCAAAAGTTCCAGGGGCAAACCCAAACAACTCTTCGTGTTCCCTCGACCAAACAATGCGATTTTTCTGCAAGTCCCAGTCCCAAAATCCGATTTTGGTAGCAGACAAAGCTAAGCTAAGCTGCTGATTAGTTTTCCGCAACTCCATGCTAGTAATAGCAACTCGTAGTTCTCGGGCTATTTCGATTTCGCACCGCTGCCAAGGCAAAGATTTTAACCTCACAGTTTCTTGCCATAAGTCAAAGGAATTGCGAGGAGACAGCGGCCGGCTGCCATCCGGTTTCATCTCAATTTCCCCGTCTGGTTTGCCGGCCCAGTTGACAGTTTGAATTGTTTCGGGACGGAACCACAAAATGTAATAATTTTGCATCTCGGACATGGCAAGGACGAGCAAACCGCTAGCAACTTCTTTAAAAGTCTGCGAGGGCGGATAGAGTTTTGAGAGAGAATCTGTATAAAAAATATCATTATTTATTTGAGTTTTTATCCAAGCAATTAAGTTTTCAATTTCTAGTAATTCCGGGGTTTTGCCGATGGTTGTTAAATTTTCATTTGCACACACAACTCCACCAGTTGCGCCCACTAAGGTCAGCAATTCATCTCCGGATTTAAGTAAACCTTCTACAAACCAGTGTGATTGAGAAATTTTGGTAATAAACTTATGGCAATTTTCTTTTAAATAAATTGCATATTCCCAATTTTCGCTATCTTGTTTATAGCTAAGTTCTAGATTCACAAACTTTGCTAGTAGTTCGCAAGCCTTTCTTGTTTCGTAGTTGACATACTTTCGTGTTGGGTGGTGACAGGCGATCAATCCCCAGAGTTTTCGATCTTTGATTAATGCCAAGGTCATGCTAGCGCCAACGTTCATATTTTTGAGATATTGAACATGGCAAGGGGAAACTGCTCTCAACAAAGAGAAGCCCAGATTCAGGGGGCGGCCGTTCAGCGGATTGCAGTGAGGAATTAGTTCTATCGGCTGACAGTTAATATCGGGAATAAACCGAATTAAATTCATGTTGAACAGCTTTCTTGCCTGGGGAGGAATATCGGTAGCCGGATAGTGCAGTCCCAATAAAGGAGCCAAACTTTCTACTTTGTCTTCGGCGACAACTTCCCCCGCACCGGTGGTATCAAATTGATAGACGATCGCTCGATCGAAACCGATCATCCTCCGCACCTCTGCAACTGCTGTCTGGCACAGCACTTGCAGGTTTGGTGTTTTGTGGATTTTGTCGATCGGCTCTTGGACTAAATGATAAAAATCGAAAGAATCGCTAGGTTTTGGGGAAACAGCCGACTCGAGCTCAAGAATTAATGCTGAATTTGATTGATGTAGCGTCCCCTCAAAAAAAGACTTGCGGTCTTGACTTTTGAATGATAATCTGATAGCGTTACGTTGTTGGTCGTTTTCAAATAAAGCTTTTTCAATAGCTTGAATTTCCTCAGTCTCGACAAATTCCTCTAAAAATTGCTCCAAAAGTTGTTCGGGGTAAAGGCCCATCGCCTCAAAAGTATTGTTGCTAACTTGCAAAATTTTCAACGCCGGAGATTCCAGCACCAAAAGGATGCCGTGAGGTTGAATCGAACCCGGGGCGTAAATTAGTTCGCAGTCGCTGTCATTGAGATTGTTTTTGTCTGAGGGCAATATCATGGCTTTCACCTGATTAATACTTCTCTAAATAAGTCTGTGTTCTTGATGAGCTGGCAAGCATCTATTAACGCCATCGCGTCCGAATCGCACAACCAAACAATCCCAAGTCTTGGCTAAGGCTTCCTGAGTCGTTTCCGACACGCACTGCATATTTATTCATGGTTATACCAGTTTTAAACAAGAATACAACTGTAGCCCCGTGCTCCCAACCACGAGCTTCATCATTCATTCCCAATTCTTCAATTCTTTAATTCTTTAATTTTTTAATCTAAAATGGGATTAGCGCTGTGCCTGAGCCAGTCTGTTTCTTAGTTGAGTCCGCTCCAAACGATTCAGGAGGCGAGCAATTAATTCCGGTTTCACGATCGGCTTGTTCACGTAGTCGTCAGCACCTGCGACAAACATTTGGCGCACTATTTCTGACTCGGAATGAGCTGTCAAAAATAGGACGGGGAGCTTGCTCCAGCGCAAATCGTTGCGAACTGCCAAACACAGCTCGATACCGCTGTAACCGGGCATCTCCACATCTAAAATTAGCAAATCCGGACAAGTCGTTTCGAGTACCTCCCAGAACTTTTCGGGATCGTCCAATGTTGTTACTTGAAATCCCCAAGGTTGTAGAATCACTTGCAGTACAGCCAATAGATGCACGTCATCGTCTACCACCATAACTTTAGCTTCAGCAGGGCCAGTCTGGTCGATTAATTGGGCGACTGCTTTGAGTATATCTGCTGGGGGTATAGATTTGTGTAAAAAGCCCGAAGCTCCCAAACGAGCAACTTCTATTCGATCGCTCAATTGATTGTGTCCGCTAAAAACCATCACCGGAATTTCTGGCTTTTCACTGCGGAGTTCGGCTAAGAGAGAAAGTCCGTTTTCCTGAGATCGGGAAAATTTCAAATCCAGCAAAATCGCGTCGGGAGGCTGTTGAGAAATCGCATTTCTTGCCGCTTGCGGAGAGTTGGCGACTTCTATCTGAAAGCCGGAACCGGATGCTACTGTTTTCAGTTGCTCGCTCCCAAAAGTATCATCATCAACAATCAGCATTCGGCGCGTTTGGGAAACCGCAGGAACCAAAGCGCCTTCTGGTTCGGGCGACGGGCGATCGAATACCTGTTTGAGCTGATGCAGAAATCCCTCAATCTGCTGAGCTGTCCCCGGTTTCAAGATATTTTCAGCCTTGAACAAATGTTCTATCTCGCGCGCAACTTCCGAACCTTTCGGCAGGCCTAACGTTCCCAAAGAACCGACTAATTTGTGAGCTTGGGTCTGGGCTTCCTCGCGCAGTTCGCCCTCCAAGCTTCCGTTTTTCAGTTGAGCGATCGCGCGATCGAATATCGCCACCTTTTCTATAAAATTAGCTTTTAAATTTTCCCGCATTTGGGCAATCGCATTCAAGACTTTGAGACGGCGCTCGTCTTTGTTTAATTCCTGGCTAGACCCGCTGGATTCAGTAGATAAAGTCTCTTGATTTTTAGCAGTTTCTGCCGTTTCCTGCCCAACTTGTTGGCTCTCAATCTCCTCCGGCAGACTTTTGAGCCGATAGCCCAATCCGTACACGGTTTCCACTAAATCTACAGTCATCCCGGCTGCTTTCAGCTTCTGCCGCAGCCCCTTGATGTGAGCGGTAACTGCTTCTTCTTGAGGAAATTCGCCGGCCGACCAAATGCGATCGAGGATAGCGCTGCGACTGAAAATGCGCCGAGGATTTCTCAGGAAAAGTTCGAGCAAATTGTACTCTTTGGGAGTCAAGTGCAGCACTTTTTCGGCATAAGTTACTTCCGTAGTGTCTGGGTTGACTTGCAGTTTTTCCCAAGTCAAATTTGTACTTGACAAAGTTGCCTTACCCCGGCGCAGCAAAGCCCGAATTCGAGCGATTAATTCTTCGAGATTAAAGGGTTTGACCACATAATCGTCTGCACCCGCCTCTAAACCTTGGACTCGATCGTTGCTGCTATCTAGCGCTGTCAGCAGTAAAATCGGCATTTGGCAGCCGGACGATCGCAATTTTCGACACAAACTAATGCCGTCGAGTTTAGGAATTAGCACATCCAAAACAATCAGGTCGTAATCGTATGCCTGCACCAAATGCAACGCTGTTTCACCGTCTGCTGCCGCATTCACATTGTAATTGTGAGAGTTCAGCGCTTGAGTCAGCAAACTGACTGTAACTATGTCATCTTCTACCAGCAGGATTTTCATAAACTTCACCTGTCCTTCCAACTATTCTTGGAACTTTTTATCGGTTTTTGGGGCTAATTAAATAGCCTTTTTACAACTGAATTCAAAAAATCCCCACCTTCAGTATAACAAATACTATTCTTGAAATAGAATTATTGTCAATTATTATTTTGATTTTATTTGTTTTCCTCTCGAAATGTTTCATTAGATTCGGGCTGATATTTTATGGTTTTTTGTACTTCAGCGCCTGCTGAATCTTTTGAATCAAATATTGCGAGGAATCTTGATTTTTAACTAAGTCTTCCAACTCGGTGACCGCGACTTCTGTGTGTTCTATATCTCTAACTAAAGAATCAGCGGTAACACTTTTTATGACTCCCAAAGGTTCTTGGATAGCGGTCAACGAATTGAAATTTTTTTCCGCTATTAATTCTTCCAACTCTAATAGGGCCATTTCGGCGCGATCGATCTTGATAGTCACTGATTTAGCCACATTAGCACCCGCTCTTGCTGCCTCCGTGAGTTCGTGAACTCGAAGTTTAAATCGGCTAGCAATTTGCTCCATTTGAGTCCCCAATTCAAAAGTTTTACTTGCCAGTCTGCCAATTTCTAGACTCACTTTGCTCAGGCCACTAGGCTGACTTCCCATTTGATTGGTAACTACAGCCACCTGTACTGCTAAATGCCTGACTTGTTCGATCGCCTCCCGAATGGTTCGGGAAGTGCGGTTAACCGTTTCTAAATCATTAGCTATTGCTTTGCCCACCCCCAAAATTTTATCTGTATTGTTGCAAATAGAATTAGCACCTTGAAAAGTAGCTTGAAATGCTTGGCGACCTTCCGAAGAAATCAGTTTCGCAATCCTTACAAATCGCTGATTCATTTGAGCGATTTCTTCAGCTTGTTTGACCAGTGCCACTTGCTGGGAACTAGGATTGGCATGGGAATTTTCTGTTTGACGTTGGTGGATTTTTAAAAGTTCATTACATTCGTGAACCTTAGCCTGTTCTTGTTGAATTAGCGCCAAATACTTGTGTCTTTCTACTCGGTATTTTTGAATAGCTTTGTTGGCTTGCGCTAAAAGTTTCGACTGGGCAATCACCAGAGTATGAACGTCCAAAAGGTGGTGGCTCTGGTCTTCCCTTACCACAATAATTGGTTCATAAATCAAGTCTTTGTGCCTGTGGAAAGACGCTTGGACGGCATCGTCAACTTTCCAGTTTTCCGAAAGCAGCAAAGGCGGAATTCTAATAAAATCTAACAATGCTCGAATCGGGTGTGACCCGTAAAGTTCTGCGCGATCGGGAAAACTCATTTGCTCTCGAAATTTGACGCGAGAAATCATGCCCAATACCTGTGATTCATGAGTAATAATGACTCCCGGCAGGTCTGGTTCTTGCTCAAATCTTTCAGCCACTACCTGTCCTAGAGTTGCAGCGCTCACTTGAAAGTCGTGACACGGCAGATGTCCGATCGTGAAATCGGGGGTGAGTTGAGTTGGATTGCTCATTTACCCGGATAGTGTTAAGTACAAGTTAACAAATTATATATTAATATTATACTGGAATAAGATTGTTTCAAGTAATAACAATGATAGGGAGAAATAAGCTCTCTGGCTCCGGGGCCTTCTATTACCTACTTTCTGACTACTGTCATCTCAAGCCTGTTGGATCGGCCGCACCTGTTATGCCACGGGTTCCGTCCTCACAACAGGGGCATTCATATTTTGTTCTTTAAAACAACCGGGAAAATATCTAGATTGAAACCAAAAACCTTACATCGGACTTTGCCCCTAGCAACCTTTGAGGCTGCTTACCAGTTGTTACAGCAAATGGCTGAACTCCCAGGGGCGATTTGGCTGACCGACGATGCGATGATCGCTGATTCTCACAATCTGGAAAATTCGTCGGAAAGGTTTGCAGCAGTGGTATCAGAGCATTTTAGCGCACTGCTGCGGGGCAATCTATTAGATGAGTTCGCAACAAACGGACACAAGCACAGCGAAAAAAATTTCCATTCGCAATTGAATGTGCAGTTGACTTTCGACCCCGGGGCGATCGCCGATTTCCTGTCTCCCCTCGCAGACAAACTCGCAGAAATAACGCCCGCACCCTCGTGGCAAATTGACATTCGCGCCCTCAAACAAGCAATTAAAAATATACAGACTAACTCGGCCGTTCTTCAAAGTGAATTCACCCTAAATTTGCTGGATATTCTCGCTGCCAATGCCAGCCCAAATAATCGCCCGCCCCTACACAGCCAAAGAGAAATAGAGGGAAAATCCGCGCCCAAAGTTATAGATCCAGAAACGCTACAAAGCCAGATTGCTGAAGCCGTCAATCAATTACAAATTGCCAGTCCCTGTATTTCATTTTGTCAGCCAGTAGAAGATGCTTTGCAGCAGCAGCTCGAACAAGAGCGACTTTTAAATCAGGTCACAACTCAAATCCGCCAGAGTTTGGAATTGCCTGTAATTTTGTCAAAAGCAGTCGAGCAAGTGCGAGAGTTTTTGGAGGTCGATCGCCTGTTAATTTATCAATTTGAAAAAGTGCCAGCACCGCACAAGATCGAGTTAGCGAAAGAAAGACCTACGGCGGTTTCTGGGTCTGGCGAAATCCCAGAAAATTCCGGGTCTTACTTGTATTTAGGTCGCGTTACCTACGAAGCTTTAGCCAACGATGCTATCTCGTCTGTACTGAATTTTAGTGATGGCGCGCAGTGTTTTACTAATGGAGTCATTGACCGAGAGAAATATCGCAAAGGTTTGGCTTTGTGCGTCGCGGATGTGGAAACAACTTACTCTTCGCAGCCTTGTTTTTTAGAGTTGATGCGGCGGGCCAAGGTGCGGGCAAAGTTGCTAGTGCCGATCGTAGTTCAAGATGACTTGTGGGGGCTGCTAATTGCCCACCAGTGTACTTTTCGGGAGTGGGAAGAAAGCAAAAAAACTTTTTTGCGACAAATAGCAGAACATTTGGCGATCGCCATTTACCAAGCCGAACTTTATGCACAAGTCCAGCAGCAAAAGCGCACCTCAGAACAGCGCGTAATAGAGCGCACGCGAGAACTGCGCGATGCACTGGTTGCCGCCCAGTCTGCCAGCCTCGCCAAGAGCGAATTTTTGGCAGCTATGAGCCACGAATTGCGGACTCCTCTCACTTGCGTCATCGGTATTTCCGACACGCTGCTGCGGTGGTCTTACGGCAAAGTTGGCAGCAAAGAAGTGCCGATACAAAAGCAGCGGCAGTACCTGCAAACTATCCGAGACAGCGGCGACCATTTATTAGAATTAATTAACGATATTTTAGATTTATCGCAAGTAGAAGCTGGAAAAGCAATATTAAAAATTAGTGAATTTTCACTTTCTAAATTAGCTTCTCAGAGCCTGCACGCCCTCAAAGAAAAAGCTGCGACTAAAGGCGTGGAACTGCTGCAAGAACAGCGAATAAAACAAGAGTGCGATCGCTTCATCGCTGACCCGCGCCGCTTGAGACAAATTCTCTTCAATCTTATAGGAAATGCGATTAAGTTTACTCCCAAAGGCGGGCGAGTCATCCTGCGAGTTTGGGTGACAGAAGATCAAAATCGAACGCCGGCATTTCGGCAGGCCGGTACTGCACCGGCAGGCAGCACCGCTGTTTTTCAAATCAAAGATACCGGGATTGGAATTCCCGAAAATCAGCGATCGCTGTTGTTTCAAAAATTCCAGCAGTTGGATTCCCCCTACCGCCGCGAATACGGCGGCACCGGTCTGGGATTGGCTTTAACTAAACAGTTAGTAGAGCTTCACGGCGGTGCGATCGAAGTCAACTCTACAGTTGATGTCGGCTCTACTTTTACCGTTTTTATACCCATCCAAACTCTAACCAAAGATGAATCCACAAAATTCACATATGAAAAATCCAATTCATCTTTACCGCTGCATTCTTCCTCCTTGCGGGGCAGTCTCGTGCTCGTCGAAGAAGATGAAGAAACTGCCATGCTGATTTGCGATATCCTGACAGCAGCAGGACTGCAAGTGGTGTGGATGATTGAAGGTTCGGCGGCGGTGGAACAAATTGAACTTTTGCAGCCCAATGCTGTGATTGTCGATATGCGTTTGCCGGGTATGAATGGCTGCGAAATAATTCACCAACTGCGCCAAAGACTAGCTACTGAAAATATCAAGATTCTAGCTTTAAGCGCTCATGAAATTCCGCTAGATCAGATATCTTTCGTGACGGCGGGAGCTAACGATTGTTTGGCTAAACCGATTCACCCTGAGCAATTGCTGGACAAAATTATTTCTTTAATGGCCGGGATTGGTAATGGGTAATTGGGCATGGGGCATGGGGCATGGGGCATGGGGCATGGGGCATGGGGCATGGGGCATGGGGCATGGGGCATGGGGCATGGGGCATTGGGCATGGGGCATTGGGCATTGGGCATTTAATATAATTCAGTTTTTGAGGCAATTATGGGAAGACCTGATTTTGAGGAATTAGAGGTTTATAAGTTGGCGGAAAGTTTGGCGAATCAGATTTGGGAAATTGTTAAAAAATGGGATTACTTCACAAAAGATACGATGGGTAAACAGATCGTTCGGTCTGCTGATAGTGTCTGTGCTAATATTGCTGAAGGAAGAGGTCGTTATAATGACCAAGATAATCGGCGTTTTGTAAAAATTGCGAGAGGCTCTTTGTACGAAACAGTAAACTGGTTAAGATTAGCCTACGCTAGACAACTTATCACAAGCGAAAAAGTAAGCAAATTTAAACCAATTGTCGGTAAATTACTACCAAAACTTAACGCTTATTTGATTTCAATAGGGCACAGGGAATAAATTACAAAAAAGCCCCATGCTCCATGCCCCATGCCCCATGCCCAATTCCCCATGCCCCATGCCCAATTCCCCATGCCCCATGCCCCATGCCCCATGCCCCATCCGCAATTCCCCATGATTAATTGTCAAATTCCTACAGGATTAATTGTTTCTTGTCAAGCACCTGCTGATTCGCCGCTGCACGATCCGATCGTAATTGCGGCAATGGCTCGAACCGCCATCAATAGAGGTGCGTCGGGCGTGCGGATTGACACTCCGGCTCACATTGCAGCGGTGCGAAAACAGATATCCGCTCCCATAATTGGGATTTGGAAGCAGCAATTGCCGGGATGCGAGATTTACATTACTCCTCGGTTTGAAGACGCGGGGGCGATCGCGGCTTCTGGAGCCGATATTATCGCCGTTGATGCTACTCTGAGAAACCGTCCTGCTGGCGAAGAGTTAAAGACATTAATCGGGCGAATTCACAGTGAATTGGGTAAATTAGTGATGGCGGATGTAGATACAATAGAAGCTGCGATCGCGGCCGCCGAAGCTGGTGCAGATACTGTAGCAACTACTCTTTTTGGCTACACTGCCCAGACGGAAAATTTTTCGCCGCCGGGATTTGATTTGCTTGCAGAAATGGTAGAAAAGCTTAAGGTTCCCGTTATCTGCGAAGGCGGGATATCGGGGCCGGAAATGGCTAAAAAAGCCTTGGATTTAGGAGCGATGGCTGTTGTTGTGGGGACAGATATTACTGGGATTGATCTTAAGGTGACGGCCTATAAGTCGCTGATGGGGAAGTAAGTTCGGCAACCGATTGTTTAACGGATGTAACGGATGTAACGGATTGAAAAAAGTTCGGCAACCGATTGTTTAACGGATGTAACGGATGTAACGGATTGAAGGAAGTTCGGCAACCGATTGTTTAACGGATGTAACGGATGTAACGGATTGAAGGAAGAAGGGAGAAGAAATATTCGGCGATAGAAATGGCTTGTAGGCACAGGAAACGCGCCTGCTAAGGGTGGGAAATATCGGGCGATTTCTATCGCCCTTTATCAGGGGAAGTTACTAAATCAGTACGCCGTTGATAAAGCTGCTAACTACAGCCAAGGCGATCGCCCCCAGTACCGCGCTCCAAAGGCCCATCCGCAAACTAAATCCTTCAACTAACTTCGCAGCCGAGGCAAAAACAATCACGTTCATTACAAAAGCAAACGCGCCGGAAAGCAATCCCAGCGTCAGTAGGTTCGGCACGAAAAAAACTGCTTTCAGAATTGGCAAAATTAAAACATTCAACATTCCCAAAACCGCAGCGGAAATTACTGCTTTCGGTGTGCTGTCAATTTCTACGCCGATCGGCAGTTGAGAAATTAGCAGCAAGCTGCTGCCCGTCACGAGCCAAGCAATCAAAAAATCGATCGGTTCCACAGAGCCCCTACCTCCTTAACAGTTGAATTGTCAGAAAAACCTGATATTTAATGTCTAACTTAGTCAACAAATCCGGCTGATTCATCTGCCAATCGATAGAATTTATGTCTGTTACTAAAGAGTTAGAAGTTATAATCCCTGTATCCTCTGCCAAATCATCCGGATGGGAACCGTATCAACCTGTTAGTTGAATAAAAAGAGCAGATTAATTAATATGGCTGGCGATTTTTCTTTTAACTCTAAAATCCGATTCGACAAAAATGGCTTGGACAATGCTTCACGGCAACGCAGCCGATCGCTCCAAGTTATGATTTTTATGCTGCTCGTCACTACGTTGGTGACGCTACCAATATTTCGTCTAGCCGAACTGCAACTGGTACAGGGAGCCTACAATCGACAGCGGGCGGAAAATAACCGCATTCGCCCTGTTTCAGTCCCAGCGACTCGCGGTCAAATTTTAGACCGCAACGGCAAAATTTTTGCGGCCAGCCGCGTATCTCGATCAGTATATGTGTGGCCAAAAGAACGATCGGCCAAGGAGTGGCAAGAGATCGCCGCTACACTGGGCCCGATCGTCAAACTTCCCGCGGCCGAAATTATCAAAAAAATCGATGTAGCTGGCTACAGATCAGCCCTGCCAGTGCGAATTAGTAAGGATATTGATGTCGGTACTTTCGTCGCTTTGGGAGAACAAAGTAATGCTTTGCGGGGAGTTGAAATTCGCGTAGAATCGAGCCGAGACAATCCCAACCAGCAATTAGCAGCTCACCTTTTGGGATACGTCGGCGAAGCTAGTTTAGATCAATTAAAAGCTAATCCTGCATATCCGATGGGAATGATCGTGGGTCAAATGGGAGTTGAAAAATTAGCCAATTCAACTTTAGAGGGTGTTTGGGGAAACCGTTTAATCGAGGTAAATGCTAAGGGCGAGGAAATCCAAGATTTAGGTGTAAAAGAGCCTATCCCCGGCAAACCGGTACAGCTAACTTTAGATTTAGATATGCAGAAAACTGCGGAAAAAGCTTTGGGCGATCGCCTTGGTGCAGTTGTGGCGATCGACGTGAAAACCGGCGCTCTTTTAACAATGGCTAGTTGGCCGACATTTGATCCCAATATTTTCACCCGCAAGGTAACTCAAACAGAATGGGATCGGCTGCAAGGGCCAGACAAGCCATTTTTAAATCGGGCCGTTCAAGGCTATCCAGTCGGCAGCACTTTTAAGATTGTAACTTCTGTAGCTGGGATGGAGTCGGGCAAGTTTTCTCCTGACTCGACTTTGGTAAGTTCTGCTTCAATTAACATCGGCGGAATTTCCTTTAACGAACACGGCGCCGGTTACGGCGTTATCGGTTTCCGCGATGCTTTAGCCTACAGCAGCAATACGTTTTTCTATCAAGTAGGTATGACTGCTGGGCCAGAAGAAATGGCAAAATGGGCTAAAAAAATGGGCATTGGCGGTACTATTAATTTAGATCTTTTGGGGATAGATGGCGCCAATCACGGTCAAGTTCCGATACCAGCAGAGAAACAGAAAATGTATGGGGAAGATTGGTATGTGGGCGATACGGTAACAATGGCAATCGGTCAAGGTTTGGTACTTTGTACTCCGCTAGAATTGGCAGTGATGGTGTCAACTATTGCCAACGGTGGTTGGCGAGTGCAGCCACATTTGTTGGCTTCTCAAACCAATACGCCTGTTACTCAAAAAATTTCAACAGGTATTAAGCCGGCAACTTTAAATGTCATTAAACAAGGATTGATTGAGGTGGTGAAAAAAGGTACAGGCCGCGGCTTGAATGATGGTACTATTCCTTTAAGTGCGGGCAAAACTGGGACGGTGGAAATGCCCGGTCATCCTGACAATTCTATGTATGTGGGTTTTGCTCCTGCTGACAAACCGGAAGTTGCGATCGCAGTTATAGTTGAAGGCGGCGGATTTGGTTCTGTATCGGCGGCACCAATTGCTCAAGAGGTATTCCGAACCTATTTCCAAAAGCAGGGTTTTAAACCTACTAATAAGCCTCTCTAGTCATGACTTCACTGTTGACTGTTGACTGTTGACTGTTGACATTTTGTCCAATACTTCGATCGCACTATCCTGGATATCTGGGAAAAGTGCGATCAATCAAAAATTTTCCCCTACCAATCGTCTCACTTCCACGGTTGATAAATTCATCATTTGCGCTACCTGTTCCCGACTCATTCCAGAATTTAAGAGTTGAGTTACGAGCTGGCGCAATGTTGACTCCGCGGCCATTCGTCCCAGTTTTTCTTCCTTATGAGTCTTCAAAAACTCACCCGTTTCAGGAACTCTAAACCTCAATTCTCCTGAAATTAGATGCAATTCCAGTCCCAACACTTCACTGAACAACCACAGCGTATCGAAAGCGATATTGTTGGCTGCAATCGGCTCATACTGATTGTTTATTAAACGTACTCCCTGTAAAATTGGATTCAGATAATCTCCCGACGGATGGTACTGAAAATATTCCCTAACTCCCAAATCCCGATAAATTTCCGGTTTCGTTTGTTGGTCTTTCGTCTGAGTAGTTTCCGAAGTAATTTCTAACACAAAATCGGGAGTAATTCCGCCTTCTTCCCAAACTTTATAATTATCCCTTTTGCGGTTAGCTACTCCAAACACCACATAAATATCCGGAGCAACAACCGCTTGGTTGTTCCCTTGTTCATAATAAATGAAAGAATTAGCTGACACGTAAACATCAGAACGTTCTTGAAAGTAAAGCTTGACAGCTTCAACGCTGTAAGTCATGTAATCGCGCGTGATGTCGCTTTCAGCCATCGGCTCTCCGTCGCTGCTGGGATATTCAATTTCTAGTTGTTCGACTTGAGTTAAAATTGTCATTTTTCAATTTCCCTCAAAGTTAATTAATTTAATGTCCGGTAAATAAGTTTGGTAGGGTGCGTCGCTGCGATATCTTGGATAAAACTTGCAGATTATAGATGGCGACGCACCTTACACGGGATCTCGTAATATTGTGTGTATCACATATACATGGAATATGCTGTATAAACGGAGGACACGGCACTGCCTTGTCCCTACAATTAATGGGGTATGGACACTCCAAAAGCCGTGTCCTCGGTATGATTCCGATGCAGCCGGAAATGATATAACATCTGTTTGAGAGTCTACAGATACAGACTCTTTAAATTCTAATTAATCCCTCTATCTAAAATAATCATTTCCGAACCAACAACCGGACTTCTAGCTATTAACTTCCCTTCCATATTCGCAATTTCTAACTTGCTGAAATCGAGTGAGTTAGCCTCCTTCCACATCTTTGTTGCGAGTTGATTTTGCTCAACTTCGCTGAGTTTGTACCAATCTTCAGCGACTTTTACTGTCAAAATGCTGCTGGAAAAATTAACTTGAACAGACTCAACTAAACCGCCGCCCAGTCGATTCTTAATGTCAGTAACTTGATTTTGAATCGCAGCAATCAGAGACTGTTCGGGCGTCAGCGGTGGCGGTGGGATAAGTTCTACTGGTTGGGGTTTTTCCGGCGCCACTAAATCGGGCAACTTGCTTTTGAATTTAGTAGAGATTGGCTCAGATGGTACGATCGACTCTGGCGATTTCGGCGTTCCCGATGCCATAAAATCACCAAAAGTTTGCGGCGACTGCTGCGTTGCTGGGAGAGGCACTTTTGCTACTTTCTCCGGCGGTTTTGCTGAGAAACTGTTGAAAGTTAAACCGACTACAACGATAAGAGTTGCTGCTATGGCGGCGTTTAAAATTGGATCGGACAGCTTCTCGTTGGCAGATGGTGGCAGTAGCGATCGCACTAGCCGTACAATACTTTGCCAAAGTACAACGACTTTCTCTAAAAAACTCCCTTCCTTGCGTTGGGATACAGGCTTTTGCTCAACTTTTACAGCAACTTTTGGTGGCACGCTGTTAACTTCCACAGCAACAGCCGGAGGAGTTGCTGTTGCTGAGTCTGAAGCGGTGGGTGCGAGCGGCTTTTCTTGCTGCAACGGCGGTTCGGCTGGTAATTTTTTGCCTTTTTTTCCCAAATTCCCGATCGATGCAATCAAAGTTTTGATTCTCTGATTTTTGGGAACCGCGCTGCTGGCATTTTGAGTTTTGCTGCCAGTGGGGGCAGACTTGGCGGCCGAATCAACCTCCGGTGTCGGAGATTGAGAGGGTTCTGGAGTTGACTGGTTTAGCTGTTCTTCTGACATTTTCTCTGCCTTGGGGCGTTGCAAATATATCTAAACGCGATAAATTTTAGTTGAGCCATCTCAACCTTAATTTATCATTTTATTAGTTGTAACCGAATCAAAATGAGCATCAAACGCCGTCACTTTCTAATTTTAGGCAGTCTCAGCAGCTTAGGTTTTGCCGGAGTCTGGAAAATGTTTCAGCTTCGGACTGCCTGGGATACAGACGCCAACGCTGCTTTGCCTTCTAACGTTGAGGCAGAAAGGGCGATCGTTCCTTTGCCGGCCTCACCGCCTATTTTACGCTTTATTTCGGTAGCCGACACCGGTACCGGCGCAGAAGGTCAGTATGCTGTGGCTGAGGCGATGGCGCAATATCACCGGGAAAACCCTTTTAATGTTGCTGTTCTTGCCGGCGACAATATCTACAATAACGGCGAAATTGAAAAAATTAATGCTGTTTTCGAGCGGCCTTATCAGCCCTTATTACAGCAAGGTGTAAAATTTTATGCTTGTCTGGGAAATCACGACATCCGCACTGCTAACGGGGATCCGCAAGTTAAATATGCGGGTTTTAATATGCAAGGTCGCTACTATACTTTTCGGCGCGATCCGGTACAGTTTTTTGCTTTAGATACCAATCGCAATGCCGATTGGAAAAATCAGCTTGTGTGGCTGGAAAAAGAGTTGAGTCAGAGCACCGCACCTTGGAAAGTTGTGTTCGGCCACCACCCGATTTATTCCTCTGGGGTGTACGGAGTGAGTCAATCTTTTATTAAGACTTTGACGCCTTTGTTTCAAAAGTACGGCGTGCAGCTTTATATCAACGGACACGATCACAGTTACGAACGCACTCGCTCGATTAACGGTACGACTTATTTAATTTGTGGGGCCGGCGCGGGCACTCGTCCGGTGAGCCGTTCTGAGTGGACGGAGTATTCTGCTAGCCGCCTGAGTTTTGCGACGTTTGATGTCTATGAAGACCGGATGTTTGTCAGTTCTATCGGTACTGACAAAGGGGTTTTTGACAGGGGAGTGATCGAAGTGCGATCGGCTTAATTCAGATTATATTCAGGAGCCAACAAAATGAATAGGGGTTTTAGAGCCAATAAAACTGGTTTTGTTTTAGAAACAACTGTAGAAGGTACGTTGAGAGGCCACGGATATCTCGAAATATGCCCCCAGTTGCCGAAAAAGCGCAAGCGAGAGTGGCTCTTAAGCTCTACTGAAAATCCCAAGCGATATGCTAAACAGGTTTATATCGGGTCTAGCATCTATGAAACTGAAATAAATGTCGATTTTTATATTGTTGATTCCGGTTTGTTTCCTCGGGGTCTAATTGTTGAGTGCAAGTGGCAAGAAGACAAAGGTTCAGTAGACGAGAAGTATCCTTACCTAAATTTAAATATTAAAAATTGTTATCGGGTTCCTACTATTGTTATAGTGGGTGGGGACGGTATGAGGCAAGGTTCGATCGACTGGTTTAAAAAACAAATTCCTGACAATCAAAATCTGTTGGCAGTCCACAAGCTCGAAGGTTTCATTACCTGGGCTAACAAATATCTGTAACAGGAGTTAGGGGACTTTCCCGCGTGTGGGGCAACCACGTATTGATCCTACGAAATATACTTAATTAGAGACTTTGCGTAAGTAAGACTTAAAATGAACGTATTAATAATTCCGTGATTTTTCCGCGCTTAAAACTATTAGAATTAATTCCCCTAGATGCTGATATTTCAAGGAGCTTTGGCAGAGATTTATTTGGAAAAAGTTGAGTATCGCTGTAGATTTTTTCGATAAAATCGCAGTTTGAATTAGACAGCATAACTTTCACCCCCCGTTCTGCAAGTTCTGCAAAAATATCTCTCAGTTTAATCTGTTCCGATTCTTTGAAATTATCCCGGCTGTAAGTCGTGAAGTTACTGGTGGCACTGATTGGATAATAAGGCGGGTCAAAATAAACAAAGTCTTCGCTACTGGTAGCAAAATCCAAAATTTCATCGAATTTTCTGACTTCAATTTGAGCGGGCGCGAGTAAAGATGAGACCGATCGCAGTAAATCTGCTTGACAAATGTTAGGATTTTTGTATCGACCTATAGGAACATTAAATTCACCTTTTGAGTTTTCTCTATAGAGGCCGTTGTAACAAGTTTTATTTAGGTAAATCAGGCGTGCTGCTTGTTCTGTATCTGTTTTGTAGGAGCGCGATCGCACCGAGTAATAATAATCTTTATTGTCCTTGGTATGTTCTAACTGATGTTCCTCTAAAAGTAGAATCAGTTCCTCCACTTTATCCCTGACACAGCGATAAGCATTAATCAACTCAGGATTAATATCTGTTAAAACAGCTTGCAAACCAGGGTGCTGCTGTGCTAAGTAAAAAAATATAGCTCCGCCACCCAAAAAAGGCTCGTAGTAAGTTGTGAACTTTTCAGGAAAATAAGGTTGATATTGTCCAATCAACCTAGTTTTGCCTCCTGCCCATTTCAGAAACGGACGTGGCAAGACGAAAGAAGGTGCGGCAGCAGACATTTATCTAGAAATAACGGCCCTATAATATTTATCACAACTAGAACTCAATAGACATACTTCTGAAGTTCTTACCGGAGGTCGCGTGGCATTAAACAGACAGTGCTGGAGCCATCGGCGAAAAGTTTTCGTTAGAATTATATATGTCAGCCTGGCCGGCAAAAATGCCCGATCGCCCGATCGGCAGATTTAGCTCCGGCTGTGCCAAAATTGTCTAACTCGCTCACAAGTGTTACCAGTCAAAGATCGTGCTGTGACACTTTACCCCACCAAGCCAATGCAAGATTTTATTAATAACGTCTCTCGCTACCCGCGCTTTTTCATTACGATATGTCTGGGAATTTTCTTTTTCCTGTTCGAGCGACTCAAACCCCTGCTCGATCGACCGACAAGTGCGATCGCCCTGATTAGTTCGATTGTAGCGACTTTTGTCTTTCTAACTTTTACACTGCGGGCTATGTTAGGCCTGAGTTCGGTTTAAAGCCTGCGCTTGAACGCAAACATCAACGGCAAATTCAGTTAAAACACTAACTCCCAAAGTAACTGCCAATTCTTGCAGGCGATCGCACACTTGACAATAGTCGCTGCGATAGATTGGAAGAGGAAGTTAGTAAGCGGCGTTACGTCAGCGCTGCTCAACCAAGCCGCAGGCCCACATTACCGAAGTGCAGGACAAGCGTTTGGGGCTATCAACATTCACTGGGGAAATACTGCACCTCTGTTTCCCCGGTGTCCCACTTAATCATTAGGAAGCGGCACACCCCGCCCCGCTTTCCTCTCCCGTTAACCTGACGGTATCACGAGAGTTTCCAGCGGACAAGACAGATGAAGTTTGAACATATCTATCAATTTTTTCAAGACCCCCCTCCTGTTTATCTAAACAAGGAGTTAGCTGTGTGTTACATTCTCTCCGTGTTATTGCGCGGAGATTCCTACGGTACAGAACTGATTGGCCAACTAGAGAGGGAATTCCCCATCTACCGACTATCTGATACCGTTCTCTACAGCGCTCTGAAATTCCTCGAAGATGAAGCCGTAATCACCGGTTACTGGAAAAAAGTAGAAGGACGCGGCCGCCCCCGCCGGATGTATCAAATCCTCCCTGAGTGGCGCCACCAAGCTCAAGACCTCGCTCGTCTCTGGCATGAGTACATTGGTCAGGGAAACGGCTCGTCAGAGCGTCGTTCCCGCGCCTTAGAAACTGGTCACACAGGTTAGCCGAGTTGGAATCGGATGCCTAAACCCTGGAGATGCTGGCGCTACTTGCAAAGCGATTTGCCCGATTGCCTTCGCTTTGCTCGATCGCCACACAGCGATTAAAGCAGCTACACTACATCAGGACTTACGCATTGTCACTTAAGAATTAGGGATGATGGGGAGATATGGAAATTATTGGGTGATGGAGAGCAAAACGCTTTGCAGAAGAAGCTTTCTGCGAATTTTGATAAAAAAGTGTCTGCGTAAGTCCTCGATCGCTTTCTTATGTAAAGTTCTGTAAAGTAATAGTAGATAATTTCAATTACACAAACTTCTACCAATGGATACTGCTGTTCTTCCCTCTACCTTTGTGCTGACGCTGCTGTTGGCCGTAGGCTTGTTTTTCTTCATCAAGGCTTCAGTCAAAGATCGCATCGAACAAGTCAAGCTGGCTTCCGAGAGCGCCCAAGAGTCACTGTTAACCGACTTACAACAGTATTTTGCCGATAGAGCTTACCGAGTTGCAGCCGTCGATGCCCCCAACTATAAAGTCACGTTTGAGGGTTTTGTGCGGCCGAGTTGGTTTCTAGCTATTTTTCTAACTCTGCTGAGTGCAGGTGGCACTCTGTGCTTGGGACTGGTTTTGGGAATGCTAGTTCCTCAGCAGGGTCAAATTTTCCTAGCTTTGGTACTGCTGTCCCCGCTGGCGGGGGTATTTTACTGGAAAAAAGCTGGACGCTCTGAGCAAGTCTCCCTCAAACTCGAATCAGTTGCTGAGTCGGGAAGCCCAACCAAGAGCTTTGTTACTGTCAGAGCTCACCGCGATGAACTAGCAGCCATGCAAAAAGCTTTAGATTTGAAACCGATCGATTATAAAGTTTGACGCGGAACGTTTTTTGATATGCTAGATGCCGTAGTTAGACTTCGAGCTGACAAACTGATGACTCAAGAGAGGCTCTTTCGTTGATAAACCCGTGGCTGTTTTTTTGATCCACTTGTTTGATCGACAAATTCGATCGACAAAACAGTCAAAAAAAAACCATTATCGTGAAAGTGCCAATTGTGGCGATCACCCTTGGGCTGCGATCACGCCTGTTGCGATGGCTCCTTATACCCTAGTTTCTAAGGACTTTTCGCAGAAATTTCAGTTGGCACTCTCCAGACAATGAGAACTCTCGCGCTTTTGTTAAAAAACTTAGAAAAACATTGCTGTCAATGTTTTGAGCTAAACATTTTGAGCTATGCGCGGCTGGCTGACACCACAGGAATTTTTTCTGTGGTAGCTTCCAACATCACCTTTAAGCTGGGAAACAAGAAATGGTTCTCTTCTACGTATTGGGCTCCAAATAAACCTTTTTCAGCCCAGAAGTATCTGTCAGTGGTATGCTCGTTACGCTTGACTAACAGCAAAGCTGGGGGAGCAATGCCTTCTGCATGGATGAACTTGCGAGCCGCTGTTACGGGTTTATCTTCGCCGCTCTCGATGCTATATTGAGGCACACACTCTAAAATTCTGCGTCCTTCTTGTCGGCGGCGACTCTTGCGTTTGCGTCTCCTGGCCAATTTCTTTACCTCCTCTGTGAGCAGACAGTATGAGCAGACAGGTTGTAATGATAGCTACCAAATCCGAGGCCAGTATATCCGTTCTAGCTCAAAATTTCAACTGTTTTTAATATATCGACATAATCTTAACATTCGTGCCGATCGACAAAAGTGTAGCGGTTGTGCTATGGTTGGCCGCAAGTTCCGGCAAAAGCCAAGCTTGGGGATCGGTGGAAGCTGCGCGGAGGGCGATGCGGGGCAATGTTGGTTCATGAAAGCCCCATGCCTTCAACATAGCTGCCTTCTATCAAAGGGAATAAATCTGAAATCGAGAAGTATCTCATCAGTAATCGGCCGCCGATCATTTGTAATTTACTTAGAATTCCGTTAGATATCTTAATGTGGCGCTCATGTTAATGCCAGCCAGTTCAGAATTTGTCAAACTTTGCCGTTCGCAGGTGGCTATCGCCGTTAGTTTGGGAGCGAAATTCAGCGCGGTATACCTGACACAAGAGTTGGTAGAAGGCAGCGAAGCAAAGTTGGTGCCGATCGCAGTTTACCCAGAAACCTCAGCCGAATTGGAAGAAAATCAGGGGTTGAGGTTGCAATCTTCCGAAAGCTCGACAGTGAAACCGGTACCGCGACTGCTGGCGCCGCCTGTTCGGCCTGTGGAAGAATCAACGGTAGAGGCAATCGCACCCGATCGACTTCCGGGTAAGGAGCGCAGTTCCCATCAGTGCCAAGGCCCGGAGAATTTGTGGCAGCAGCGGATGCAAATTGTGACGCCTCTGATACACGAGGGAGCTGTAATGGGACTCCTAGTCAGCGGTCGGCAAGACAGGCCTTGGAACGAGCGAGAAGAGGCTCAAATACAACAAATTGCTCGCACCTTAGCCCTAGCCTGCATTTTAGACCAGCGATCGCAGTGGATGCAGCAGGAATTGGGTTCGGCCCGACAAATCCAGGCTCAGGTTTACGACACGATGCACAATTTGCTGCACCAGTTCAAAAGTCCGCTGACAGCGTTGCGAACTTTTGGCAAGCTGTTAGCGCGGCGGCTGGTACCGGAAGACAAAAACCGCAATGTGGCTTTTAGTATTGTCCGAGAGAGCGATCGGCTACAAGAGTTGCTGGGCCAGTTCGATCGAACTGTTGACACCGGCGAAGCACATCTAAAACTGCGATCGGACACTTCAGAAAAAGCAATGTCCAATGTGGAATCAATCCGGCATTCTCCTCTCTCGCTGTCACCTGCGGCCAATTTGGAGGAATCCTGTTTTGTTACAGAAGTCTTAAAACCGCTGTTAATTTCCGCCGAGGCGATCGCATCTGAAAGGAATCTGAAATTGGTCGCCGACCTGGAGGCGAATTTGCCACCAGTCTCAGCGAACGATCGAGCTTTGCGCGAAGTTTTGAGCAATTTAATTGACAATGCTTTGAAATATACCCCCGCCGGCCGCCAAATTTATATTAAAGTCCGGTACAAAGCAGCGGATGGCGATCGGGCAGGATACAGCCAATTGCCTGCCATAGCAGTTGCCGTCAGCGACACAGGTTCCGGCATTCCTCCCCAGGATTTAGAGCATTTATTTGAGCGGCACTACCGGGGAGAAAAAGCGCAGACAGAAATTCCCGGTACAGGATTGGGTTTGGCGATCGCCCGCGATTTAGTCCGCCAAATGCAAGGAGAAATAGAAGTATTTTCCCCAGTCAATCCAGAATGGCTGCCCTCTGCAGAAACTAATTTATTATATCCAACCGATCGCGGCACTACATTTGTGGTTTGGCTACCAGTGAATAAGTAACGAACTCTATTGCTTAGAGACATTTTTTATGAAGCATCTACCTTTATTCGATAAAATTCCTAAGTTGTCAAATTCTTTAGAAATTTTCAAAAAACACTTTTTTCGTGTACGGTTTTTAGCTGCTTTTAACATTCTGACTGTTCTGATTTTGGGCGGGCTGAGTGTATACGCAAAACTCAACAACCAGGGAGACGGAGTTGAACGCCTGTTTAGCGACCCTTTTAATTTCTGGTTCCCTTACGAAGGAATTCTCACCGGAGTTTCCGAAGTCCTCTGGTGCATCCCAGTAGCAATTTGTGCATTTACTTTCGGAGTGCTGCGCCAACAAAAAGAGCCGCAGAGTCGATCGGGGATGTTCTTATTTTTTAGTGCTTTACTACTCGGAGTCTTTTTCCTAGATGACCGGTTTCGGATGACTTTGATTCTTTCTGGGTTGGGAATATCTAGCAAATTAATTTATTTCTGTTATGGTAGTGCTGTCTTTTTTTACGGAGTTAAGTTTTGGCGAGACATCAAAACCACTCCTTACCTGCCATTAGTCGTAGCATTCCTCTTGTTTGCTATCTCACGGTTTGAGGATATTTTTGAGTCTCAAAGTCTAGGAGTACACGCGATGTTAGAAGATGGCACTAAATTATTAGCTCTTCTGAATTTAGCACTGTATTTTTGGCACGTATGTCATCAAGAAATCGGGCGGCATTTACAGCAGAGGGAAGAACGTTGAGCGCCTAAATTATTTTACCAAAAAAGGCGTTTATAAATTAGGGTATAACTAAGCAACGCCGGCGATCGCATAGAACCAAAATAATTTATTTGATTTTGATATGGCATCGGAAGATTAGCCAATTTTAGATAGTGAATTAATAACCGAAGGGAATGTCTGAGCAACTTGTTATCTGATGTAGAATAACAAAAAGTTTTTCCTGTCAAACGAGCTATCAAGATGTGTTAATCTTGTATTTACGCGCTCAACAATTCAACACCGCCCTAATTGATGTATCACCGGGTTCATCAGCTTTGACTATTTTTTCACGAAACTCGATCGCATAAATTTTCATTTTTCTGCTTCTCTACGGAATGCAGCGTACTAAATATACATGGAATATGCTGTATTTTTACGGCACAGTTAATAACGCCTCGGAAGAGATTGTTAAAAAATATATTGCAAACCAACACAATTAAGTTAGAAGAATATGGCTAAAGCCGCAGCAAGTCCCCACCCCAGCAAAGGCGGGACTTGCTGCGGGAAAAAATTCTGTCAGAATTCCGATGAATGAGGAATTAGCAATTACCCTATTCTCATGCAACTGAAAACCGATATATAGCAATCCTAAATCATTTGTGAATTTCTTACTCTCTCCCCTTGATAAGGGGAGGGTTGGGGTGGGGTAAAAAGTTTACGACTCCTGCAAGGATTGCTATATGATCAATCAATTCAGCCAGATAAGTTTTCTAGGCATTCGCTACAGCGATCTTAGTGGCTCTACAGATAGTGGGCAGATCAATAATAAACTGCGTTCCCTGCTCTGGCGTAGAAATACACTCCAATTGACCGCAGTGTTTTTCTATCAGAATTTTTCGGCTGATGGACAATCCCATGCCTGTACCTTTTCCTATGGGTTTAGTAGTAAAAAAGGGAGTGAAAAGTTTAGCACGAACTGTTTCTGTCATGCCGACACCATTATCAGAAATTGTTACCAGGATGTGGGAAGCCGAGCTAATGTTGTCATGCGAATTGCCGGGTACAACTTCAGTCCGAATCAAAATCTGGGGGTGAAAAACAGCACCATCTTCTCTATTTACCCGCTCTTCCAAAGCATCTATAGCATTCGCTAAAAGGTTCATAAACACCTGATTGAGCTGACCAGCATAACAGTTCACAAGTGGCAATACACCATAGTCTTTTATCACATTAATAGCAGGCCGATCCGACTTAGCCTTTAGTCGGTGCTGTAAGATCAGCAAAGTGCTATTAATGCCTTCGTGGATATCTACTGATTTAATTTCAGTTTCATCCAGCCGCGAAAAATTGCGTAGAGAGTGAACAATATTGCGAATGCGTTCGATCCCTAACTGCATGGAAGAAAGCAATTTTGGTAAATCATCTATGATAAATGGCAACTCTGCATCTTCTATTTCATGGATAATTTCTGCTTCTGGTTGCGGGTAATACTTTTGGTAAAGATTCAACATATTAATGAGTTCTTTAATATAGTCGTTGGCGTGGGACAGATTGCCATAAATAAAGTTAACCGGATTATTGATTTCATGAGCGACACCTGCAACTAATTGACCGAGACTAGACATTTTTTCACTTTGAACTAGCTGGAGTTGTGTTTCTTGGAGTTCTTTGACAAAATGCTCTAAGGCAACAGATTTTTGGTGCTCTTTTTCTTCACTGAGACGGAGTGCTTTCTCTACTTGTTCGCGTCGCTCTATTTCAGACTGCAATTTATGACTTAGAGAAAAACTTCTCAAAGCTGTTAGCATCGTAGTGTATAGCTTTGATGTCGTTAATTCAGTTTTAGTTTTATAGTCATTAATATCGTAATTGATAATAATGCTTTTTTCAGGTACTTGTCCGGGTTGACCCGTGCGTAAAATAATTCGCACTAACTGGTTCCATAAGACTTCGCGGACATATTTAACAAAGTTTAAGCCAGCATCATCTGTTTCCATAATTACATCAAGTAAAATGATGGCAACATCAGGATTTTCTTGGATTAGCTGTTTAGCTTCACGAGCGGAGTAAGCATTAATGAAGGTTAAAGATTTATTCTCAAAGACAAACTTCCTGAGTGAAATTTCGGTAGCGGTGTGAACTTGAGCCTCATCATCTACAACTAAAATTTTCCAGCTTTCACTCAGTTTTTCTTCTGTGGTTTCATCTGCAAACAATATCTCGTCATCCGAGTCGATTACTTCGGCAAAGTATACTGTTTCTGGAGATGGTTGAGTTAACAAATCGTCAAAATCACTTTTCATTGCTGTACACCTTTATTTTTTACTAATGTTTAGGTTTGAAGTTAGAAAACCTGTTAAGAAAAAGGCAGAAGGGAGAAGAGTTACACAGCAACCTTTTCAGTCATCCTTACTTTACTTTTAATGAGGTGGACTTACTTAGTTATCTTGGTCAGGAAATCGGAATTGGAACTCTACATTGGTGAATCAATTTGCATGGGTAATTTAATAATAAACTTGGTGCCTCTTCCCACCTCACTTAGACACTCAATTTCACCTTTGAGTTTTTGGGTGACTAAATTGTAGACAATATGTAACCCTAACCCACTGCCACCTTGACCACGCTTAGTGGTAAAGAATGGCTCAAAAATTTTACTTAAGTTTTCTGGGGGAATACCTTTACCTTCATCGGCGTATTCAAACCTTAGCCGATTACCTTCTTGTTCCCAAGCAAAGATTATTTCCCCAGAAATTCCTGGTTCATAGGCATGAATCAGAGAATTGATTAGCAAGTTTGTCACAACTTGGGACAAGGCTCCTGGATAAGAATCTATAGCAATTTTGCTATCTCCCTTAATTTTAAGCGAATGTTGGCTATTTTTCAACTTTGGTTTTAATTGTAATAAAATTTCATCAAGATAAGGTCTGATCTGGAAAGTACGTCGTTCTTCGCTAGAGCGATCTACTGCTACTTGCTTAAAGCTTTGAATCAAGGCTGCCGCCCGATCTAGGTTAATTAGAAGTGCTTTACTGCTTTGACTAGCAATATCGACAAACTCTTCTAAATCCGAGCGCTTCATTTTGCCACTTTTATAAATAGATGCAAATTCTGTGGTATTTTCTGCCAAAGCTGAAGCAACAGTGACGCCCACTCCGATGGGAGTATTAATTTCATGGGCAACACCAGCAACTAATCCTCCTAGAGATGCCATTTTTTCAGATTCGACTAGCTGAGTTTGGGTGGCTTTTAAAGCCTCTAGGGTGTTCGATAATTGTTGAGTACGATCGCTCACTAATTGCTCTAAGTTTTGATTAAACTCCTGTAAATTTTTGTAAAGTTGAGCATTCTCAATGGAAATAGCAATTTGGGCAGATAAAAGTTTTAACAATTCTAGCCGATCGGTAGTAAAAGC
>NZ_JAUPTE010000082.1:0-29281 GCF_036701705.1 Microcoleus sp. w1-18aA5
TAGAGTCGAACTCATGCACTGGCTAATTTCATAAATTCCTTTTTTTGTCAACTCCTAATACTGAACCGACGCCCTAGCAGCCCGCAACATTATTTCCGGCAACAGTAACGGTGTGGGACTGTCGGGTCCCACCACTACGGGCAATACTCTGACAGGCAACTTTATAGGCACCAACGTCTCAGGTAACGCCGCTTTGCCCAACACTGGTGTCGGCGTCGTCATCCAGGGAGGTGCAAACAACAACATTGTTGGCGGGACAACCCCAGCCGCCCGCAACATTATTTCCGGCAACAGCAACGGTAACGGCCTATCACTTTCTGGCCCCAGCACCACGGGCAACTCCTTGTTCGGTAACTTCATCGGCGTCGGCTTCGACGGTACCTCCCCCGTGCCCAATATTACTGGGGTGTTGATTGACGGAGCAATCAATAATGCGATCGGCGGTACGGCAGCAGGTCAAGGAAATACCATCGCCAACAACCTCGGTTCGGCAGTAAATATCATCGCCGGTACCGGCAACAGCATCCAAAACAACTCCATCTTCGCCAACCTTGGCTTAGGCATCGACCTCGGTAACAACGGCATCACCGCCAACGATGCGGGCGACGCCGACACCGGTGCAAACAACCTCCAAAACACTCCTGTACTAACTACCGCTACCGCCAGTGCTGGCAGCGTCACGGTCGCGGGTACTTTCAACAGCACTCCAAGTACCACATTCACCCTCCAATTTTTCGCCAACACTCCCCCTGGCACCCAAGGCCAAACCTTCATCGCTTCTATCCCGGTAACTACTGACGCCGCCGGTAACGCTGCCTTCAATCAAACTTTCCCAGCAGCAGTCACCGCAGGTCAATTAATCACCGCGACAGCAACAGACACCACTGGCAACACTTCGGAATTTTCCGCACAGCCTGTTCCCGTTGTCGTACCGCTGAGTACCATCACCGGCATCAAATTTAACGACATTGACGGCAATGGCACGCAAGCAGCCGGAGAACTTGGCGTCGCCGGAGTTACAGTTTTCCTCGACACAAACGGTGACGGCATCCTCGGTGCCGGAGAAACTTCCGCAACGACTGGGGCCAATGGCAGCTTTACTTTCCCCAACTTGCCCGCAGGCACTTACAATGTCCGAGAAGTTGTACCGCCTGGAAGTCAAACAACTACGGCTAACCCGGTTTCAGTGATTCTGACAGCCGGTCAAACTACTCCTGCTACCGTTAATTTTGGCAACCAAGCAATACCAGTACCGCTGAGTACCATCACCGGCATCAAATTTAACGACATTGACGGCAATGGCACTCAAGCAGCCGGAGAACTCGGTGTCGCCGGAGTTACAGTTTTCCTCGACACAAACGGTGACGGCATCCTCGGTGCCGGAGAAACTTCCGCAACGACTGGGGCCAATGGCAGCTTTACTTTCCCCAACTTGCCCGCAGGCACTTACAATGTCCGGGAAGTTGTACCGCCTGGAAGTCAAACAACTACGCTTAACCCGGTTGCAGTGACGCTGGCAGCAGGTCAAACTACTCCTGCTACGGTCAATTTCGGCAACCAAGCAATACCCGCTGTACTGGGCAGCATCACCGGGATTAAATTTAACGACACTGACGGTAACGGTACTCAAGCAGCCGGAGAACTCGGTGTCGCCGGAGTTACAGTTTTCCTTGACACAAACGGTGACGGCATCCTCGGTGCGGGCGAAACTTCCGTTACTACCGGGGCCAATGGCAGCTTTACTTTCCCCAACTTGCCCGCAGGCACTTACAATGTCCGGGAAGTCGTGCCGCCATTCAGCCAGCCAACTACTCCCAATCCGGTTGCAGTGACTCTGGTGGCAGGTCAAACTACTTCTGCTACAGTTAATTTCGGCAATAGCCTCCAGGCCGGCACCATAACTGGCACTAAATTCAACGACACCAACGGTAACGGCACTCAAGATACCGGAGAAATTGGCATCCCTGGCGTCACGATTTTCCTTGACACTAACAACAACGGCACTCCAGACACCGGAGAAACCCAAGTTACTACCGGTACCGAGGGCAGCTACAGCTTCCCCAACCTGCAAACAGGCACCTACAACGTCCGAGAAGTGATACCGACAGGTTTTACGGCAACCACCCCTAACCCCCGAACGGTTCCGTTAGATCCAGGTCAAACTTCCACTGCCAATTTCGGCAACCAACCAGTCCCGCCAACACCAACGCCGACTCCGACTCCAACACCCCCTCCAACTCCGACTCCCACTCCGCCTCCAACTCCGACTCCCACTCCCGTGCAACAAGGCAGCATCAGCGGTCTTAAATTTAACGACGGCAACGGCAACGGTACTCAGGATGCAGAGGAAACTGGTCTTTCGGGATGGCAAATTTTCCTAGATGCTAACGGGAACAACTCTTTAGATTCGGGCGAAACTACTGTTACCACTGACAATTCTGGTAATTACAGTTTCAACAATCTCAATCCCGGCACCTACAATGTGCGGGAAGTCCAGCAGACTGGCTGGACGCAAACTACTGCTAATCCGGCGGCAGTTAATCTGGGTAGTGGCGAAAGTCGTAGTGGAATTAATTTTGGCAATTTCCAAAATATTAGCATCTCCGGTAGCAAGTTTAATGACCTCAATAACAATGGGGTTTTGGATGCTCAAGAACCGCTGTTGCCGAACTGGCAAATCTTCCTTGATGCTAACAGCAATGACTCTTTAGATGCTGGAGAAGTTAACACTTCAACTGATAGTTTGGGCGGCTACAGTTTCGCTAATTTAGTACCGGGAAATTATCGAGTTCGGGAAGTTAATCAACCTGGTTGGACGCAAACTACTGCCAATCCTGCTGATATTATTGCTGTCAGTGGCACTAATGTTAGCAATATTAACTTTGGCAATTCCTTCGTCCAAGTCCCACCAACACCAACACCAACACCACTACCACCGCAAGAAGGACAAGATGCTGACTGCATTTGTTCGCAAATTGTTTTACCCAGCATTAGCAGTATTCGGGGTCCAAATTCTGTCACGAACACCCGCAACGGTACTAACGGCAACGACACTATTCTCGGCACTAATAACGGTGACGAAATAAATGGTTTTGACGGCGATGATTTGTTGGCAGGGTTGCGGGGCAATGATAATATTTACGGGGGACTTAACAGTGCTTTCCCGGTTGGCCCAGATATAGACAGCGACTTGGTGTTTGGCAATGAGGGTAATGATTACCTCAACGGGGTTGCTGGAGATGATTTAATCTTTGCGGGCAAGAACGAGGATGTTGTTTACGGCGGCAAAGATGACGACATTATTTTCGGCGACCAAGAAAGCGATACTTTAATTGGCGACGAGGGTAACGATACTATCTACGGAGGAACTATTAACCCTTTCGACCCGGATTTGACTGGCAACGATTTGGTGTTCGGTTTGGCGGGCGATGACTTCCTCAGCGGGGAGAAAAATCAAGATACGATCGCAGGTGGTGATGGTAATGATACAGTGCGTGCCGGCAAGGGCGATGACTTAGTTGTCGGCGAATTGGGCAACAACCTGCTATTTGGCGATGAAGGAAGTGATACTATCTGTGGCGGCGAGGGGGAAGATACAGTGTACGGGGATATTGGTAGCCCCCTCCCCATTGGTTCTACGGGCGGACAAGACCAAATATGCGGCGGTTTGGGCAACGATTTGCTGTTTGGCAATGAAGGTCAGGATACCGTTAACGGGGAGACTGGGAACGATACTCTTTACGGCGGTAAGGATGAGGATAGTTTGCTCGGCAGTGCTGGGGACGATTTCTTGTTCGGAGATCAAGGGAATGATACTCTGATTGGAGGTACCGGGAACGATCGATTTATCTTGGGTCTTGACCTCGGCAGCGAGACTATTTTAGACTTTCAATACGGCATCGATTCGATCGGCTTAATTGGTGGTTTAAATTTCTCGCAACTGAGCATTGTTGCGGAGAATACTTCTACTCTCATCCGAGTTACTGGTTCCGGGCAACTTTTGGCAACTCTCAGCAATGTGCCTGCAAGCGTGATTACTGCCACAGATTTTGCACTCCTTTAGTGCGATCGAGCTAATTAATTAGGTGAGAATATTGTAGGGACGATGGATTAATAGACGGTTGGCAAATCAAAAAAGGGTGAAACCAAACATTTTACAGCAGATTCCACGTTATTTGTGAAGTACACCCCTGATCCATGAATCCCCGTAGGGAAAAGGCATTGCCTTTTCCCTACTACTTTATGAACCTAGAATACGCTGTATAATCATGGCAAATAAACTCTGATGAGCCAGAAGTAATATCATTTTCGGTTACACAGCGCCGTGTCCTACCTGGGGAGCATCTCACTTTTGTACCCAAGCTAGAAATTGGAGTGTTGAGGCAGGAGACGGGAGGCTCTGTGCCCCCCTAAGTCACCACAACCTGCTGTACCTCGTTTCAGACCCCAATCAGCCCAAACCCGCCTTCCTCGCGCATCACCTGCTGCTTGATGAGCAAATTACCCGCTTTCTATTGGGAGAAAAAAGACAAAATAGAAAATAGCTTGCCCCATATACCCTACGGGTGGCCATGCACTACTTTGAGAAATCGCTTTTCTCTCTAAAATTTTGCGGCAGCCCTCACCAAAGCATCACTGAGGCTTCACCACCAGAAAAGTTAGAGTATAAGCGGATTCTCAACACATACCGCCGACCTTGATAAAGCCGAACATTGATTTGTGCATTCAAGTCTGTGCCACTGTCGTCGTCACCCGCAACATATTTGAGATCACCACTCTGATCCTCGAAAAGAACCATAACTGTATCTACTTTTCCGAAGGTTCCAATTGTATAGGTTCGGGTAGCAGAGGGTTTGATCACAAAGTTCTTCTGTTCAGCAGGCGCGAGGGACAGAATCTGGGAATGGAAGGGTTTAAGTTCTGTATAACTGGAGTCATCAAGCGGGGGATAGAATAATCGTACCTGCAAAACATCCTGCTCGGAAAGCCCGCCAGCAGGGTTTAATCCGTTCTGGTACTCCACAGGTTTCTCAATGAGTCCCGCTGCAAAAGCGTAGTGCATGATTGAGTTGGGGTCCCACTTTGACCCCTCCACTTCTCCTACTGCAAGCTTTTGGAGCACATTATAAAAAGTTGTATCTCGGTCCCACTCGTTAGGAGGAGCACCGAAATATTTATAAACGGCTTCTTCGTCCCATACGATACCTGCAAACGGGTTTTGGTGCTCGTGAGGGAAACCTAAGGCGTGACCTATCTCGTGAACAGGGACATCTACCCCACGGGGATCAGCCCGAAGATCCCATCCGAAGTTCATGGTACGCTCGCCTTGTTTAGGAATATCGATTGTATCGCGGCCAACATATGACCAGGCCCCATCCCCTTCCAAAAAGCCGATTCGTATCTCTGCCTCGCTGATGTTGCGAACTTCCTCAAACTTGATACCAATCCCTACCTTCTTCCACACATCAAACCCCTGTCGCACAATCTCCTTCTGTTCATTCCCGCCTGAATAGGAACCACTCTCAAAAAAGTAATAACGTAATTTTGTACCATTAACCCACTTCTTCCCGAGTAACCGTATTAGACGAGCACGCTCCGGCGACACGCTGGGATCGAAAGTGCGTGGATGAACCTTTGGCAAAGCACAAAAATGTTGTGCTTCTTTACCTGATTCTGCGCCACCTGAGCCAACTTTGATTCCAAGCTTAGCTTCAATTTGTTCGAGGCGTTTTAGTAATTGCTCAAGTTGATAAGAGTCGATTGGTGAAACTTTAGTCATGACAAATTCCTCCAAAGTAAATACCTAGGGACTTTAAGCCCAAAGAACCAGCTATTTTGAGAATGTTTGTGTTCATCTACCTGAATCAAGTGAGAGCACAGTAGATTCAGGAAAGATAAACTGCAACCCTGTCAACAATGACCTAGATAAATGCGAGCTTTCGAGCTTGTGTCAACTGAATAAAATCCTTGTGAAAGCCAGATTTTTTGTTATAATGATGAGTCTGGACGGAGAGGTTTCCTACCCTCAATATCCCATGAGGAGATGGCGATCGCACTTTACAGAGAACTCGTGTTCCCCATTCTAGTTTCAAGCTTTACACTGTCAACGATCAATAGTCAGGAGTGTTTTTAGATCCTAGTCTGAAACCGTTGATTTTCCGTTGGGATATCGATTGTGCAATCGCCCTGAAACCCTTATTCTACAGTTGCCAATCCAACACTACCCGAATTATTGATAGGAAGAATTGACAACAGCCTGCTAAAGCTTGCTGCATAGCCTTTATAGGCTAGCAAATAAAACTGTGTTACTGGGGGTTCTCGGTTAAAATCCGGCCGCTTCGATCAACAAAACCCGCCTAACGAAGCGGGTTTTGTAGTTTTTGTAAAAATTTTCACTCTTTGGCAATGATTAAACAATCACTCTCAACTTTAGACAGCATATCTGGAAAAGCTGATGTGTAGTTGCCATCTTTGTCTACAACCCTACGGAGTATATATCCGCTCTCAGCAGGTCTGCCGAAAAACGAGTTTGTGCGATGCCAGATATCTCCATTCGGAGTGTTCGGATCTCGATCAATCAAAAAATCTACAAGCCACGGCGGCACAGACCATCCAAACACTATCGGCGTGATATGTCCGTGCTGCAAAGTTGCATCAGAGAATCGGAACAAGTAGCTGAAGCGAGAAAATTTGACTAAATAAATTAACATCCGTCCCGCCATTGATGAATGAAATGTCCAGATAACTGGGTCAAAAACGCGCAGCAATAACGTCCGTTTCTCAGCATTCCAGTCTGAACTGTACATCGTCAGACAATCGTCTGGTAAAACATTCCCGTCCATAAAAAAGATACCTTGTAGGATTTCGGGTAACTCCGCTGGATGTTCTATTTTCATCCAATTCGCGATGTCTTTTAGTTGCTTTTGTTCGATTAACATGGTATTATCCCCCAAAATAGTTGTGCTTTGGTTTCCTCTTAGATACCCCCTTGATTTCTTAGTCGATCGCTCAATAGTTTATGTGGCGTGCGGTTTCAACTCACATCTTGCATCATTCTCAATAAGGCTTTTATGTGCGGGCTTTCCTGCCCAACCCCTACTCCCCACAAGCAATTAATTCTTTGTGGAACAGGCCGGAAAGCCTGTTCTTGAGAATGATATAATATCTCAGTTTCAACCGCTGTCCGATCGAGCTTTTGGATTAATTACCGCTGCAAGTTAGGCTCAGAGCTTTGCCGCACTTTGCCTACCGTACTCACGACATCCACCAGCATCTTGAGTGCGATGTCTTTACCGGGGCAAATCCGTCCCGCACTCCGATCGCCCACGGAATGAAATCCCATATGAAAAGGGCACAGATTCTCCCGCTTAGGGTTGAATTCGTATACCGTAGAGCCCCAGAAACTCTCGTCTAGCAGCCCCAAACTGAGCGGTATCAGTACCTTGGTTCCGGCAGGGAAGGTGCGCTCTTTGCCCGCTACCGTTGCGGTGAAAGGCTCTGTCGCGACTCGGTGGGTGGCGCTGACGGGGGCCCAGAGGCGCGCGCATTCCAAGAGGAACAGTTCGATCGACTGGCGATCGTCCAAATCGAGCTGATCCCAAAAATCAGTCGGGTTAATTTCGGCCGTCTGCTGTCCTTTATAGGCGGGGAGAGGGCGGTATCCCATTGCCGTGTAGCCCAGGTGCAGGGGGCCTTGCATTCCCGCTATGCCCATAATCGATGTCATCAGCTTTGCCAATTCCCGCTTAGTCATGCCGTTATTTTCCGAGCTCTTCTCGAAGTCGGCTAAAGCTGGGGAATTTTCATAGATAGTCGCTGCACGCTCGATAAGAGCGGACAAATCCCCGTGTCCAAAGAGGTTCAGGCTTTGCAGCAGGTTGCCGATGACGGCGAAGTAGTGCAGCGGGCTTTGGCGGGTGTAATGCAATTCGGTGAGAAGTTCGATCGACTCTGAATCGTCTGGATTAATCCCAAAGATGACGTAGTGCAGATATCGGACTAAAAATCCCATCCAACCGCGCTTGACATCGGTAAAAAACGCTCCCCCCGCACCGTGTGGCATTTGGGCATAATCTACAGCTAGCCGATCGAGCAACCGTCGGGCGATTTCGTCTCGCTGGCGATCCGCTGTCGCACTGTTGAACAGATACTTCTGCATACAGCTTCGGAATGCCGCGTGGTTGCTGCTACCGTCAGGTTCGCGATCGGACAAAGACAGCAGGAAAAGGTTCCTACCGCCGACATCTTGGTTGGGCGCGCGATCGGGATCGAGTACAGAAGTACCCAGCCGCCATCCGCGTGCCTGGGGCGATGTGAGTGCTTTTTCCAGCGTGTCAAACTCTCCCATCACGACTTGCCCCGCGCAGCAAAAGTTGGCTCCAAAAGCCAGCCGTTTTATCGGCAAATACGTGGGTTCGTTGGCAATCAAACCCTCAATCAGGGCGATCGGCGGTAGCATCGTTTTGCTGAGACTTTCTTCCGGGTTTTGCAAAGCCCAAACCTGAAACTCGTTCAGTGCCGGGTTCATCAGCGATGAGAAAATAGTATCTAAATTTAGGTTCATCATAATTCCTCCGAGAATCCTTCGCCATAACGCGCTTCGCATTTAGCAGCAAGAGGGTATTGAGCGGCCATTGAGCGGGTATTGAATCCCACTTAATTGCCAAAATCAGTAAGTATAACTATAGCCATCTTTATTTGTGAACACAGTGGCAATATAGATATAGTTTTACTGAATATGTCTGCGCTCCAGTCTAGCCTTTTCCCGGAGATTGAGTGGAATTTTTAACGATTGCTGGTAAGTAGATCTACTTTCTGTATCTAAAGTATTAGCCCCAATCTCTGAGAGTCGCACATAAACCGTAGTTATGTGCGACTACTTGCTATTAGATTGAAGCAAAATCGGCGACATTAATTAGACTGAACGACACCCCATTTAGAGAGGCTAAAATTTCTCCGTTTGCTGATAAACGGATGAAAGTTGCATTGTTTTCTTGAGTAATTGACAGTTGGGAGAAAGTAAGATTGTTGCCTAGAGAAAGCAAATCTTTTCCGTCTTCAAAATTCAAGATAATATCGATACCGGAATTGGGAGATAGCAAGAAGCTATCGTTGCCATCACCTCCGATCAAAGTGTCATCTCCATCTTCACCGAATAGGAAGTCGTTGCCATCACCCCCAATAATAGTATCATTTCCCTTGCCTCCGCGCAAAGTATCATTGCCAGTGCTGCCATCTAGCAGATCGTCGCCTCGGTTGCCAAAGATAATATCGTCACCATCGCTACCTGTAATGGTATCAATTCCCTTGCCGCCGTAAAGGGTATCGTTGTCAAAACCGCCATTGATTAAGTCATTGCCTTGATTGGCATTAATCCAGTCATTGCCGTTAAAACCAAAGATCAAATCATTTCCCTTTTTGCCACTTAAAACGTCATCGCTGCTGTCGCCACCTAGAGTATCGTCGCCATCAGTACCGATTTTTTGATTGGGGGAATTGTTGACTAATTCTATGCCGCTGTCTGGGAAAGGTTCCGCAGCAGTGAAGTCACTGTCTATATTCTTGCGAATTGTGGGGTTATTGACGCTTGCCGATTGAATTTGTGCGTCTAAGGATGTGCCTGTATTTTCTGCGATCGCCTCCTGAATTGTTTTATTTCCGGCTGCGACTTGCTGCAAGTCTTTAGCGACTTCACCTTGTTCTACCTGTTGAACTTTGGCTATTTTAGTAGCTGCATCTGAAAGTGGGAGGTTGCGGGATGCGATCGCCCGTACCCGCTGATTCCCTTCAGCAATAATTTTAGCAACTTCCGGTGCAAGATCGGACGCTTTTTGTGCTTGCAGTTGAGTTGCAGCAGACTGAATGATGCTTTGTAACTGTGCGGGATTGGTTAAATCGACAGCCCCGGATTGAATTTGATTGGCAATAGTGGAAACAATGCGATCGGCAATATCGATTTTAGAGTTCGCTGAAATCCCGCTAATTAAAATTGTCGTCTGAACAACAACGTTTTGTACCTGAATGTGTGCTGCATAAACCGCCAAACCATTCGGATCGTTTTGAGTAATTGCTTTTAGCGGATCGTAGCCAGTCAAATCTATTGTTGACGGGACTCCAAATGCTGCCTTAACTTTAGTCTCTGCTTCATTAGGACTGATACCTTGTGCAACCATCTTCTGCATCAGAGTAGTTAAAGGCGTCACAACAGTAGTATCAGGTGTTGCTGTTAGCGCTGTTTGCTGGGGTAAATAAGTAGCGGTATTAATACCGTCAGTAACTACCAGTCTGCCTTCATCCGGTTCGATTTCGCCGCTGTTATTTTTGTCAAATTCTGGAAGAGAGACATCTAAATTAAAACTGCCATCGACGTTAGAAATTGTGAAGGGTTCTTTGTCATCTTGGATACCGTTAAAGTTAGAATCAAAGAAGACTTTAGCTCCCGTTAGGTAACTATTAACACCGCTACCACTCTGTCTTGAACTTTCCCCAGTGCCAAATTTAGCCAACTCAAATGTAGCAAAATTTCTTTTCCAAACTGTTTGTTTTCCTTCCCAAAATTCCCAAGGAACTATAGCTTGAAACTCCAGCCCTAAAAAAGCATTAACTTGACCTGATATATCAAAAAGTTCCCAGGGTTTACTAATGCGGGAGCCAATTTCTGAGCCTCGGATTTTACCATCGCTTTTGCCGTTATTTTCTCCAATATCTACTAAATCAATGCCTATGCTTCCTTGTATTCCAGCCGTTCCATAAAGGCTGGCCACTACTGCATTTACTCCGAGCCCGGCTTTAATACCAGCATTGATTTTAAGTTCATCAACATCCGCACCAGTACCGTCTGGGTTTGCGCGATCGCTCACGTAAAAACCATCTAAAACTTTGTAGGCTGATGACGCATCGAATTCATCGTCTTTCCATTCTTTTAATCCGTAAGTATCGTAGCCAAATGCGAGGTGTGCTGACGCATTAAAGTTGCCTTCAAGTAACCCTGATATCGGCCCAAATATAGGAAACTCTTTCTTAAAATTGAAATCTATTCCCAGTGGAGGCATATCGTAGGTGAAAAGGACAACATCAGGTTTTCCTAAAAGAAGTTGAATTGCTGTTTCTGGCTTGGTTAAAATTGGCAAGTCTATGCCCGGAACGCTCTTGAATTTATTGACAAAATCTTTTTTATTGCCGCCTGTTTTAGAATTAATTTGTTGAGAAATATCGGAGACTGAGTTTTTCAGTCTCGGTGTTTTGTTTTTGAGGCTAGAGTTGGGCTTGGCAACATTAATATTGCCTAAACTGTAGGAACCTAAATCGATGGCAATATTTTTTGAAGAGTTTGACAGGCTATTTGCCAATTGCGATATCTCGTCGATTTTGATAACTGCATTTAAGAAGTCAGTAGCAACATTACCAGTCGATAATTTAGTTGCCAGTTCCAAAATCGAAACTTTGCCATCTCCATTGTTATCGAAGGAATCAGCAACGCCAAGTTCTGACAGTAACTTAGTGTCTGTATTTAGGAAATCGATAATGGGTCTAAAAGGGTCAATAATATCAGAAACAGTGGTGAGTATTGGTTTTGCCAAGTTAGTAATAAAGGTTCCCAAGTCGAGTTTGAGGTTGTTAAATTCGACTTTCGGGTTAGGCAAGCCAGCAAAGGTATTGTTGGTGGTTGGCGAGCCTATATTTACCTGATTATTTGATGGCAACAATGATGATAAATTTGAAGTAGCGCTTGTGTTTGAATTTGAGGAACCTAGCAATTGATTTAACCGTGAAGCCGCTGACAAATTCTGATTGGATGTCAGTGATGAATTGAAATTTGATATACTCGATGAATTTGGAGACGACGGCGAATTATTTAATTGACCGTTTCTATAATTAATCAGCGGCCAATTGACTGCCAAATCCAAGTCAAAAGATGGAAAAGCAGCATTGCCATTAATGCTAGTTTTTCCGTGCAAGCCGAGATTGGCATTACTGGTTAGGCTAGATTGAAATAAGTCTTCTAACTGATAACTCCCGTCCAACTCAGACAAAGTTAAACGATTGCCATCATCAGTACCGCCCAGATTATCTAAGTCATTCAACTTGACTTCAAAGTTGGCATTGAGTTGAGTTGGGTTTTCAGGATCGTCGGTAAATTCAGCTTGTAAAAAAGCGAGATTAGCTTGAACCTTGAAATTCTCAGGAAGTGCTAACTTAAAGTTAGCGTTCAATTTGGTATTGTCCGTATCGATGTAGCAGCCAAAATCTTTGTTGTAACCGACACCAATAGATAATTCATAGTCAAATCCCGATTTTTCAGGGGTCTTGAAAAGACTAGCAACTGGCGAAATCAAACTCTGAGAAGGAACAATCGCACTAGAACGAGAGCCATTACTACTATCTATAACAGGTGCTAATGCGGCTGAATTACTGATAGTCGAATTGAGGCTTGATGCTTCTAAATCATTGGATAAATTGGCAAAGCGAGAGAGATTTGTAGTCGGTGAGAAGGCGACAACTTGATTCGATAGCTTCGGAGGGTTTTTGACTTTCAATCCGAGTGCGGGCAATCCTAAATCTTCAGCAAACTTAATATCATCTAGTTGATATTTTTTGCCAATTTTAATGACTAAGTTACTGTCATTGGGATTTGAACTGCTCTCGACTTTAACATCGAATGCCGACCCAACAACCTCCTGAATGCTATTTTGGAGCTGACTAGGCGTGAAATCTGTTGCATTTTTAATCGTATTGACCAGACTATTTTTGAAATTGCTAATAAAATTCGGAGAAATGTCGCTGAGTCGTCCTAAAATTGGCAGTTTGAAATCATTAAGTTGGTCGTTAACAATGTTTTCTAGTTTGTCTAATCCTTTTTCCAAACCGCACCAAAGGGTTTTGTTATCGCTATTAGTAACGGCGACATCTGCTGATGGCGTTGGCGTTGGCGCAGGAATTGGGGTTGGGGTTGCAGGAGTTGGGGTTGGGGTTGCAGGAGTTGGGGTTGGGGTTGGGGTTGCAGGAGTTGGGGTTGGGGTTGCAGGAATTGGCGCTGGCGCAGGAGTGGGTGTCGGTATCGCAGGAGTTGGGGTTGGGGTTGCAGGAGTTGGGGTTGGGGTTGCAGGAGTTGGGGTTGGGGTTGCAGGAGTTGGGGTTGGTGTCGGCGTATTGTCGTTATCAGTAATGGCGACGCTAACAGGTGAAATTGTGATGCTGTTATAATTAACATCGCTACTGGTAGCAGTATGGTCGATCGCACCCGTATGATTTCCTTCAACTGCATTGTCATCAACAGCAGCCACCGCCACAGTTTGAGCGACATTCCAATTATTAGCGGTAAAAGTAAGTGCGGTAATTGGTTGAATTTGACTGCCTGTAGCCAAGTTAATCGTAACAGGTGCTGTCGGTTGAGTATTTAACTGAACGCTGTAACTTCCAGTTGCACCGCCTTCCGTTGCATTCGCAGCAGTGGGGTTAATAGAAACGCCTGGGAAGTCGTTATCGGTAATGGCGACGCTAACAGCCGGAATTGTGATGCTGTTATAGTTAGTATCGGTACTGGTAGCTGTATGGTCGATCGCACCTGCATGATTTCCTTCAACTGCATTGTCGTCCACAGCAGCCACCGCCACAGTTTGAGCGACATTCCAATTATTCGCTGTAAAAGTAAGTGCGGTAATTGGTTGAATTTGACTGCCTGTAGCCAAGTTAATCGTAACAGGTGCGATCGGTTGACTATTTAACTGAACAGTGTAACTTCCATTTGCACCGCCTTCCGTTGCATTTGTGCTGGCAGGATTAATCGTAATGCCAGGAGTTTCATTATCGCTGTTGCTGGCGCTGACATCATCGGGATTGAGATTGCTGTAATTAATGTCGGTACTGACAGCCGCAGCAGTGACAATATTGTAAGTTTTACTGCCATCAGCAACGCTGTCGTCAACACCTGTCACCGTTACCGTTTGCGGTTGATTCCAGTTCGCAGGCGTGAAAGTTAAACTGTTGCTGGAAACTGTTGCTTCGGCGGGATTGGAACTGCTCAAATCAATGCTAACATTAGCACTGGGTTGACTGTTAAGTTTAACGGTAAATGTAGTGCTGTCGCCTGCTTCTGTCGTCACTAATCCGCTGGCAGGATTGACGGTGACTCCGGCAGTGTCATCATTACCGATCGTAGTTGTAGCGGTAGCAGCGGTAATAGTCGGAGTCGGGCCGGGCGCAACCGGATTTGACAGAGTAACAGTAATAGTTTCATCCGGTTCAATTATCGCATCGCCCAATACATCTAAAGTAATGGTTTTCGATGTCTCGCCCGCCGCAAAATTAACCGTACCAGTAATGCTAGTTCCCCCAGAAGTGCCGCCGATATTGTTGTAATCGCTGCTGTTTGTAGCAGTTCCTCCAATTGCATAATTTACACTGCTGGCAGCATCAATCCCGCCGCTGCGAGTCACGGTAAAAGTAACGGGAGTAGTGCCACTGTTGCCTTCGGCGAGGCTGGCAGTACCGGCAGCAATGGCGTAATCTATGGCGTCATTGGCCGGAATAGTTAGTGTTGTTTCTTTTGTTGTACCTGCAATCCCATCAGTAATCGTACCAAAGCTGAACACCGCTGTTTCGGCGTTCTCTGGGATATTGTCAGCTTTGACAGTGACAGCAACATTCTGAGTGAGGGTGTTGGTACCTGCACTGAATGTGAGAGTGGCAGGTGAAAAAGTGTAGTCTGAATCTTGGGTAGCTGTACTGCTGGGGTCGATAACAATTGGTACAACTAGATCGCTGAAGGGAGTGCCGCCGCTGATGGTGACTGGGACATTAACGATGGTATCTGTTGTTCCTTCTGTGCCGCTGTAAGTGGCTGCGCCGAAATTGACCTCAACGGTGGTATTCAGCAGGATGGAGACATCGTTAGAACCGCTATTGGCGGTGGCGAGATCGGGTTTGTTGTCGGCGTTAAAATCTTTGATGGCGATCGCTTTTGGATTTGTCCCGACTGCGTAGTTAATGGGGTTGCCAAAAGTGCCTTGACCGGTTCCAGTTAGAATAGAAACGTTGTTTGATTGATTGTTAGCCACAGCGATATCGAGTTTGCTGTCGGCGTTTAAGTCGGCAACTGCGATCGATGCCGGACTATCGCCTCCCGCTGAGTAGTTGGTGGCATTGCCAAAGACACCTTGACCAGTTCCAAGTAAAATGGAAATGTTGTTAGAAATGCTGTTGGTGATGGCGAGATCGAGAATGTTGTCACCGTTAAAGTCTCCTGCGGCAATGGATGTTGGATTAGTCCCAACTGCATAATTTACCGCGATTGAAAATCGGTCTGCACCAGCGCCTCCCGTGTTCAGTAGGATGGAAACGTTGTTAGAACCGCTGCTAGTGATGGCAAGATCGAGGCGGCCATCGCTGTTAAAGTCTCTCGCTGCAATCGCGGTTGGAGTTGTCCCTACCTGAGATATATTTTCTTCAATAGCAAAACCGTTGCCTTGAGCGTTTTGTAATCCGATGGAAACGCCACCATTAATGTCTGCTACAACTATGTCTGATAAATTGTCTGCGTTAAAATCGCCTACGCCGATCGCACTGGGCGGGTTTGTCCCGGCGCTAAAGCTAGTGGAGTTGCCAAAAGTACCTTGACCAGTACCCGGTAAGATGTAAACGGAACCACTAGGAAATTCTCCACCAGACCAGTTAGTTACGGCTAGGTCTAGGAAATTATCGGTGTTAAAATTACCTGCTACGATGGGAGTACGACTGGATTGATTTACGTTGGCGGGAGTGCCAAATCCTCCTTGGCTGTCCCCTATTAATAGGGAAACAGCGGTTCCGCTGCTGATGGCTAAGTCTGGGATATTGTCGTTATTAAAGTTTTCGGCAGTCAGGGATTGGGGATTTGTGCTGGTTGGAAAGTTGCTAGCGGAACTGAAAGTAGACATGATTAATTTATCGATTAGTTAACAACAGTAATCTTTGATGTTTCGAGTTGTGAAACTGATGCAAATCGCCCCTAAGTTGCTGGCATCAGTGTCCCGACGATCGCAAGTACAAACAGGCTGCCTCCCACAGCGATAGTTACTATATTCCATACCGAAAATCGATCGTTAGGATTGTGGTTTGGGGCTGCTAAACTGTTCAGTTCATTCACAATCTCTTGAACAGGAAGCAAAACTATTACAGATAAAAAACTAACTAGCCAGTATGGGTCTGGCAGTCGGGTACACAGCGCAAGCCCCAACCAAGCCAGAGTCAGCAAGAAGGGACTACAGTTGGCATCAATACCGCGCAATTTAGCCCTATTTCTAATTTTCGTAATCAATGAATAACAAAAAATACCGTTGAAAACAGCTCTCCAAAATGGGCTAATGTCGTCTCCTGTTGCGGCTTTGAATAGCTGCCAGTTTTTGTAAAACCAAAAAATTTGATAGAGGCCCAAGGTTACTAGGGACATCACGAATAACTTCAGCCGAGAAACAGGAAAAAACATTGGTGGTGCATCTTCATTCATATCAAAAACCTCATAGGTGGATAGACTACTACTCGATCGGGACTTATACCCAATGCGGTCGATTATCAGGTCGATGGTAGGGGCGGGTTCACCAACAATATCTGCTAATAGACAATTTCAAAAACCCGCCCCGGTCGCGATCGTACTGTCGAATACCGGGGCGGGTTTACAGAATCTCTCGTTTCTCTTAAAGATATCCGCGAACCCGCCCTACAGGAATTATGGTCGATAAACCGGACATCATATCAGTCCTATTGCTATTAGATTGAGCCAAAATTTGCGACACCGATCGCACTTGCCGTCACCCCATTCAGAGATGCTAAAATCTCTCCGGTTGCTGACAAGCGGATGAATGTTGAACTGTTTTCTTGAGTAATTGAGAATTGCGAGAAAGTCAGACCATTACCCAAAACTAACAAGTCTTTACCAACTTCAAAGTCAGTAATAGTATCAGTACCGGAATTGGTAGATAGCAAGAATTTATCTACCCCATTCCCTCCCGTCAAACTATCACTTCCCAAACCGCCATTCAGCAAATCGTCACCGCGATTGCCAAACAAGACATCATCACCGCTACTTCCGAGTAAAGTATCGTTACCTTTGCCGCCGAAAAGAGTGTCATTCCCCACCGCACCGTCGAGGGAATCATTGCCCCTCAGACCCAGCAAAACATTATTTGGACTGTCGCCAGTCAGGGTATCATCGCCATTTGTACCGAGAATTCGATCGGGGGAATTGCTGCCCAAATCTGCGTCGCCGGTGACAACAGGAGTTGCAATCCCAGCAGGTAATATCACAGCTTGAATTTTGGTATCTAAAGCAGCACCAGTATTCTCAGTAACTACCTGGGAAATTGTCTTAGTTCCCGCACCAACTTCTTTGAAGTCTTGAGTAGTTGGGCCCAAAGCTACTTGTTGGACGCGGGCTACTGATTCAGGAATTGATGTTCCTGTTGGGTTGGAGACAGCAGAATCAATGCGCTGATTTGCTGTTGCCATTACTGTCGCAGCTTGCGAGGTAATTGAGGTAACTTTTTGACTGTTGAAACTGGGGTCAATCTGCTGAATTTTCGCGGCAGCTTGCTGAATTATTGGTTCTAAAGCGAGTGCGTTGCTGAGGTTTAAAACAGTGCCGGATTGAATTTGACTCGTAATTGAACTGACAACAGCTTTGACAATTTCGTTAGTAGCTGCACTGGAAGCACCGTCAATCAAACCCGCAGTTTGAGTGATAACATTTTGGACTTTTACCATTGCAGATAAAGTTGCCACCCCGCCCGGTTCGCTGTCGTTGGTGGCGGCGATCGGATCGAAATCTGCGATGGCAACATCAGCAGGAATGGCAAGAGCAGATTTGATGAGAGATTCAGCCCGATCGCTCTCAATTCCCTTATCTATCAAGTCCACCATCAGAGTAGTTAACAGCGTGACCACAGTAGCGTCAGCAGGTGCAGTAACAGGCGTTTCTAGAGGCAAACCGGTCGCGGTATCAGTGCCTCCAAAAGCCACTAAATTTCCTTCATTTGAATCAATCTCCCCATTGGCGTTTTTGTCGAAAGTCTCAAAGGGAAAATCGAGATTAAATTCACCGCTAGTGTCAGTGTTAGTTGAGGGTTCGCCAGCATCGAGAACACCATTTTTATTGGCATCCAAAAATACCTGGGCACCTGCAATGTAATTATCAATCACCCAGCGACCGTTAACTTTCGTTATCTTGAATATCTGAGAACTGCTAGCACCGGCAGGGTCAGTGGCAGTTAACTTCACCTCAAATGGTCTGACAAAACTCAACGATCGCCCATTAATATTAAACACTGGGGGAGTGCCAGTAAATTTGATGGTGTTCTGGTTAGAGTCGAAAGATAATCCCAGCCAACGACTGTTTAAACTGCTACTTAAAGGACTGCCATCTTTTAGAGTTAATTTGTAGGAGATTAAGTCGCCATCCGGATCGGTGTAGACATTTTTAATGTCTTGATTAAACTCCTTATAGTAATAGGCTAAATGAATCTTCTCTTGTGGCGGACGGTTCTGAACAACACCTCCTCCAGCAATAGCTTCACCCAAAGCCAGCACATCAACACGCTTGAAATTAAGACCTGTATGTTTAACGTTATCCTTTTCATCGTCGCCATCGTTGATAGTGACACCGGTTTGTTTCAAAAGATTAGCGAACTCCTTTGGCGTCAGTTTGCGACCTAATTCTTGCTGTGCTAACTGTTGTGCTAATACTGCTATGCCGCTAATGTGGGCTGTAGCTTGACTGGTACCGTGATAGGTGCTTCTCTCGTTTATATCGCCATCTTTGCCAGCCCCAGTGATAGGTGCTCCTGGAGCAAAAACTGTGGTTAATGTCCCGTTACGCTGAGAAAAAGGAGCAATACGATCAGCAGCAGTGGTATTTGCTGTTACCAATTTCCCAGTCTCACCAGGCTTATTCGCAAAATAGTTCCCCAAAGAGAAAGAACCAATGTTGGAATTGTATACCGCGCCAATCGACAGCGAATTCGGATCTGCTGAAGGGTAGTTTACACCTGGAGGCTCATTCTGGTACGGGTAGTAACGGTTGCCTGATGAAGAGACAACAATTATATTTTTCGCCGCTAATGCTGCCAGTTCATCTCCTATACCGTAGAGTGAAGTTTGACTGGTGGCAAAATTTTCACCGCTGCCGAATGCCATACAAACGCTGGCAATGTTGTAAGTATCTGCATTTTGCAATACCCACTGCAAAGCTTGTTCAACATAGGGAAACTTATTAATTTCGTCACTAGGCATATTATCCTTATTATCCTTTCTCACTTTGAGACCGATAATATTAGCCCCAGGTGCCATCCCTGTATAGGTTGGGTCTTGGGAAGCAATAATGCTTGCAATGTTAGATCCGTGTCCGTCTTTGTCGCTAGCATCCGCGTCGCCGTCGGCAAAATCGTAGTTATAAACGATGCGATCGCTGATGCCGTTTGAGTCGCGGTCAGGGCCAAAGAATGGGTGGTTTAAGTTGATGCCAGTCTCTAATACCGCTACAGAGAAACCACTGCCGTCAATACCGGAAAAACGTGGTGTGGCGCGGAATTTATCCAAATTTATTTGCGCGCTGGATACACTAGCAGGGATCTCATGAAATGGGTCGTTGCCGCTGCCGTCAAAACTACCAAAAAAGTCTGCTGGGAGGAAGTTATTAACGAAACTTGAAGCATTACTATTACCACCAACACCACTAAACAACACTGAGTCGAGGAAATTGCTATCAATCAGGGAAGTGGATAGATTGTTAGTGAGTAGATTGTTGTTGATGCCGCGCAAAATGCTGCTGCTAGGTGAATTTGACTGGGGATTTGTGACGGCTGGGCCTTCATAGCCTGTAGTTGTGACACCTGCAAGACGAGGTACAGCAGACAAATTCAAGTTGTAGGGGGTCTGGGCACTATTAACTGAAGAAACTCGAATGCTGTAAGTCCCGTGTGCCAAAATGCGGTTAATTAATTTTGAACCAGCGCCAGAACTTATTGCAGTTGAGATGACATTTTGATTGCTGTCAAGCAATTCAAGATTAATATCTCCCGTAAATCCGCTGACTGCCAAGTTGAAGTCATTGTCAGCACCGATCGTGAATTTGTAGTAATCTGGCTCGTTACTACTTACTGAATCACTGTAGTTTCTGAGAGCGGAACTTGCATTAATTGTACGGGCTGTAGCTGATGTGTTTCCAGCTAAGTCTTGTGCTGGGATATTGCTGTCATTATCGTTATTGGTGACAGCGACATCGGACGCATTTAATCCGTTAAATCTGTTATCCGTACTGACAGCAGGGCTAGTAACAATGGTGTAAGTTTGATCACCGTCAATAGCAAAGTCGTCAACGCCTGTTACCGTTACTGTTTGCGGCTGATTCCAATTAGTAGAGTTGAAGGTAAGCGATTGCGGAGAAACTGTTCCTTCTGCTGTATTGGAACTTGCTAAATCTATTTTCACATCGCCAGTAGGTGGGATGTTTAAGCTGTTTAGTTGAACGTTAAATGTTGCGGTTTGGCCTGCTTCTGTGGTGATTAATCCACTTGCAGGGCCAACGGTAATTCCAGCAGGTGTGGGAGTTGGTGTTGGTGTTGGTAACGGAGGTGTTGGGGTTGGTGTTGGTGTTGGTAACGGAGGTGTTGGTGTTGGTAACGGAGGTGTTGGGGTTGGTGTTGGTGTTGGTAACGGAGGTGTTGGGGTTGGTGTTGGTGTTGGTAACGGAGGTGTTGGTGTTGGTAACGGAGGTGTTGGAGTTGGAGTTGGTGTTGGTAACGGAGGTGTTGGAGTTGGTGTTGGTGTTGGTAACGGAGGTGTTGGAGTTGGTGTTGGTGTTGGTAACGGAGGTGTTGGGGTTGGTGTTGGCGCAGTGTCGTTATCAGTAATGGGGACATTAACAGCCGGAATTGCGACGCCGTTATACTTCGTATCGGTACTGCTAGCAGTATGACCGATCGCCCCCGCATGATTTCCTTCCACAACCGTATCATCTGTAGCCGTTACTGTGACGGGTTTGGCAACATTCCAGTCAGTAGCGTCGAAGGTAATTGCACCGATCGCATTTATTTGATTTCCCGCATCAAAACTGATAGTAACTGGTGCAGTTGGCTGCGAATTTAACTTGAGTGTATAATTGCCTGTGGCACCGCCTTCTGTAGCAGTTGTACTCTCCGGTGAAATACTCACACCAGTCGTGTCGTTGTCAGCAATCGTGGCAGTCACAGGAGAAATCGTCAGGTTGTTATAATTAGTATCTGTACTGACAGACGTGTGAGCGATCGTGCCGCTGCGTGTTCCTTGCGCTATGCTGTCATCTATCGCCGTAACAGTGACATTTTGAGCAACATTCCAATTATTCGGGGTGAAAGTGACAGGTGCGATCGCATTAATTTGACTGCCCGTGTCAAAATTAATCGTGACGTTTGCAGTAGGTGCGGTAGTCAGAAGTACGCCGTAGCTATCGGTTGCACCGCCTTCAGCAATAGCTGTCCCGCCTTCTGATTGGACAAGAGAAATACCGGGACTATCGTTATCTGTAATCGATGCTGTCACATTGGGAATGACTTTCGCATTATAATTGGCATCGGTACTCGTAGCTGTGTGAGAAATCGTGCCGCTGTGGGTTCCTTGTGCTACATTGTCGTCGATCGCCGTAACAGTGACAGTTTGAGCAACATTCCAATTAGTGTTGCCAAAAGTAAGAGGTGTGGCGATCGGATTAAGTTGATTGTCAGTATTGAAACTGATAGTAACCGGTGCCTTCGGTTCGGAAGTTAGCTGGATTTTGTAACTGCCATTGGCGCCGCCTTCTGTAGCAGTTATGTTCGTAGGTGCAACGCTGAAACCTGCTGTATCGTTATCGGTAATGGCGACATTAACAGCCGGAATTGTGATGCTGTTATAGTTAGTATCGGTACTGGTAGCAGTATGGGCGATCGCACCTGCATGATTTCCTTCAACTAAGTTGTCGTCAACTGCTTTCACCGCAACAGTTTGAGCGACATTCCAATTAGTAGTGGTAAAAGTAAGTGCGGTAATTGGTTGAATTTCACTGCCTGTAGCCAAGTTAATCGTAACAGGTGCGATCGGTTGAGTATTTAATTTAACGGTATAAGTTCCAGTTGCACCGCCTTCCGTCGCAGTCGTGTTAGTGGGAGTAATGCTAACGCCTGCCGTGTCATTGTCGGTAATGGCGACGCTAACAGCCGGAATTGTGATGCTGTTATAGTTAGTATCGTTACTGGTAGCTGTATGGGCGATCGCACCTGCATGATTTCCTTCAACTGCATTGTCGTCCACAGCAGCCACCGCCACAGTTTGAGCGACATTCCAATTATTCGCTGTAAAAGTAAGTGCGGTAATTGGTTGAATTTGACTGCCTGTAGCCAAGTTAATCGTAACAGGTGCGATCGGTTGAGTATTTAATTTAACGGTATAAGTTCCAGTTGCACCGCCTTCCGTCGCAGTCGTGTTAGCAGGAGTAATGCTAACGCCTGCGGTGTCGTTATCGGTAATATTAGCCTTGACGGTATTGCCAGCAGTGCCATTGACCGTAAAACTTGCAGTAGTGCCGTTATAATTAGCATCGGTACTGATAGCAGTGTGAGCGATCGGGCCAGTGTGTGGCGAAGTTTCTGCTAGGCTATCCTCAACTGCACTGACTGTCACTGTTTGCGGTACAAACCAGTTAGTTGGAGTGAAACTAATGCCAGCAATAGGTTGAATTTGACTGTCATTATTGAGTGCGATCGCCACATTTGCAGTAGGCTGATTAGTTAGCACCACTGTATAAGTATCCGTCGTCCCACTTTCAGCTACATTAGTGCTGCCGCCCGACTCAACAATCTTAACCTGCGGCCCGCCAGGAATTATTTTAGTAATAAAAGCATCAGAAATACCACCCCCATTCGCCGCTTGCAAAGGATTTGCTGTTGGGAAATTAGTAGAAACAGTAGATCCTGCTACATAAACTGCACCAGTAGCATCCACCGCAATACCATTACCGTAGTCGTCAGCGCTGCCACCCAGATAAGTAGAATCAACCAAGGCAGAACCCGATGAATTGATACTTGTGACAAAAGCATCTTTCCCGCCGCCGCTGACACTTTGAATAGCATTCTTAGTCGGAAAATTAGTCGAAGTCGTATCCCCGGTAACATAAACATTATTCGCACTGTCTAGAGTAATGCGATGCCCGTTGTCATCTCCGCTGCCACCCAAATAAGTTGAATAAATCGCAGTGTAACCTAGAGGGCCTAACTTGATGACAAAAGCATCATTTGCACCACCTGCATAAGTCGCTTGAACTGCATTTTTAGTCGGAAACTCAGTTGAAGTGGTAATTCCGACAACATAGGCATTTCCAGTACTATCTACAGCGATATCAGCACCTTTATCTTCGCCAAAGCCACCTAAATAAGTGGAATAAGCACGCGCACCATTGCCGTCAAATTTAGCGACAAAACCATCATAACTACCTGCCAGGGCATTTTGAAAGCCTAAATCTCTCCCCGGCAAGTTAGTCGAATAAGTAAGACCGGTAATGTAGGCATTACCATTATTATCTATTGCAATGGCTTGAGCGTCCTCACGATCGCTACCGCCGAAATAAGTAGAATAAACTAAAGCACTACCAGTTGGATTAACTTTAGTAACAAACGCATCGCCACTTCCCCCTGCGTATAGAGGTTGGGAGGCATTGGCGGTGGTGGGGAAACCGCCGCCTGTCAACCCAGTAACATAAGCATTGCCGTTACTGTCTACAGCAATGCCATTGCCGAGGTTGCCCTGGCTACCGCCTAAAAAAGTAGAATAAACTAACCCATTCCCGGCAGCATTGAGTTTAGTTGCCGCAGCATAGTAACTAGGTGGTGTAGTTGCTGTAGGTTGAAAAGAACCAGGTGTAGTTGGATAACCCGGATCGACTTGTCCGGTTAAATAAGTATTGCCTTGACTGTCTACCGCAATCCCAAAACCGTATTCATTGCCAGCACCGCCGATATAAGTAGAGTAAACTAAGGCAGTTCCTTGGGGGTTAATTTTAGTAACTAAGAAATCAGCTTGACCCCCTGGCGTAGTTTGCCATGCACCAGGAGTAGTCGTAAAATTGTTAAAAGTAGTGCCTATAATGTAAGCCGCACCTGTACTATCTACAGTCATGCGGTTGGCGTAATCATTGCCGTTGCCGCTTATGCCATCACCGCTGCCACCTAGATAAGTGGAGTAAGCTAAAACCGGATCGATAACTAGGGGTTGAGTGCGGTCAAAATCTCCCAAACTAAAATTAACTTGACCGTTTCCTAATAAATTGTAAGCTGCGGGAACATTCACCCGCTGTCCGTTGATATCTTGATAAACTATCGGTGCGTTATCAATTAATTCGCCTAGCGGTGTCTCTAATATCAGCGCCCCGTCGTCGCGCAACCGGATGTCGTTAACACCACTATAGTTCATCTTAATTTGACTCGGATCGGCAAAAGGTGCAACCAAAAACTCGCTTTTAAGTTGTCCTTCAGTGCCTTTGAAAACGCGGTCAATTCCTTGATAGACGTTTTGATAAACAACGCCGTTAAAAGTAGGCACATTAGTCTGCCATTGACTAGAATCTTCGCCTAAAAGAAAGTTAGCAACTCCCGGCAATTTTTCCAGCCCGGAAATTGTGGGATTCGGGTTGCTGTTGGCTAAGCTGCTGCGGACAATTGAAGAATTTGTTGGTTGATTTCCCGGTTCATTAGGTGGCTGGAAAGCGGTAAAGGTGATTTCGTTTGGAGTGAAATAGATACTGTGACCGGCACCTTTTACCTGGAATTTCACATTGGGATCGGTTTGTCCAGCATTTGCAATAAAACTTAAGGGAATTTGACCGTAAGATGCCTGTTGATTTTGAGAGCTCATAGCTGGTACCCCTGGTTCATGTTATGCGAGTAAGTATATACAAGTACCAGCTCTGCTGTATAGTAAATTCTTGCGAAAAATTTACGAAAAATACAATTTTATTGCGAAATTTATCGGATTGTCGATTAAAAATTGTAACACGGGCTACGGACTCGGTTTTTGTAGCTGGTTTTCTGCATTTCCAATCAGATTTTGATCGTAGTGCGATTCGTTCTGAAGAAACCCTTAATACGGGGGGATTTCAGGCTTTGGTAGAGTAACCCCCTCACGGGTGGAGTACGCACTTAAATCCTCTATCAATGACAACTTGATATCCATGTAGGTGAGGTAAGTACCCTAGAAAACTAAGTCCTACCGCCCTGGTGCGGGGTTGAAAGCACGTAAACTACCAACAATGGTAGCCCCCATAGAAGGAGAGTGATGACAAGCTCTATGAAGCGGGGACGAAAGCGGTAGAACGGCGGTAATTGCTGAAAGCGCCACCCGCAAGCAAGAGTTCAATAAGCGAGCCATCATGGCGGTCAATGGCAATAATACCCTTGTGGAGCCTAACCCTCTTCTGTCACTTTCGGCAAGAAATAATCTGCAATCCTTAGAGCATAAGACTTTTATCAAAAAATCTTAATTTCCGCCATTCTGTTAGAAAATAAACGCTCAAATCCCCGCTCTATCTACAGTTAAAAATTTGGCTCTCACTTTTATTTTCCCAGAGTGACAGAAGAGGGCTAAGACGGATGTGATGGAAAATCGTGGGGCAGAGCAGACTAAGTGCCGTTGAGCCATCGTTAAGAATAGCCAGGGGAAATAAGCTAGTGATTCGGTCACACCCTGGGTTGGAAATACCCGGCAAGGGTAAGGTCTAACAGGATCTACGTACCGAGTTAGCGCACTACCTAGAACCCCGGTGGAAAGGCACGCCCTAAAGGACTCCAATAATGGATATCAGGAACGAAGTAATCCTCCCTATTGCTCCTGTTGCGGTCGATGAACAGGCAGGCGATCAGGCTACAAACAATAGGAAGGAAAGGATGGTTCAAGAAGCTAATGCCCAGACCGAAACAACGGTCAACGCCTGAAAAGGGATGGAATAATTTCCGGGATATGCTGACGTGAACCGCAATGTGCTCAAAGCTAGAGGTACAAGTAGCAATGAACAAGCCTAAATCTGATTCTAAATTGAAGACAGAGGGATGGAAGGATATTAATTGGCGACAAGCTGAGAAATACGTCTTTAAGTTGCAAAAACGCATCTATGCTGCTTCATGTTGTGGTGATGTAAAAAGGCTTCGCCAACTCCAGAAAACATTGATGAGGTCTTGGTATAATAGGGTACTTGCAGTTAGAAGGGTAACACAAGAAAACCAAGGGAAAAAGACGGCAGGAGTGGATGGTATAAAATTATTATCCCCAGTAGCACGTCTTCAACTAGCAGGGCAACTAAGGTTAACTGGAAAATCACAACCCACTCGTAGAGTGTTGATACCCAAGCCAGGAACAACCGAAAAACGCCCATTAGGAATACCCACAATTTACGACCGCGCCCGACAAGCTGTAGTCAAAGCGATGCTTGAACCCGAATGGGAAGCACGTTTTGAACCGGGAAGCTACGGTTTTAGACCAGGAAGGTCATGTCAAGATGCAATTAAACACATCAAAAACTGTATTCAAACTAAAGCGAAGTATGTTTTAGATGCAGATATAGCTAAGTGTTTTGATTGTATTAACCAAGAGGAATTACTCCATAAGTTGAATACTTTTCCTTCACTTAGGCGACAAATAAAAGCCTGGTTGAAATCAGGGGTAGTAGATGCTGGAGAATTTATAGCCACGTCCTTTGGTACGCCGCAAGGCGGGGTCATTTCGCCACTTCTAGCGAATATCGCCTTACATGGATTAGAAACTGTTGTTAAGGATTATGTAGAAAGCCTAAAAATTAAAGGGCTAAGCCGAATGGAAAAACGCCGTTCTGTTAACGTAATCCGCTACGCAGATGATTTCGTGATTTTGCATCGCGACAAATCGGTCATTGAAGGATGTATGGCTGTACTTTCTGATTGGTTGGCTGGCATCGGCTTGAAATTGAAACCCTCAAAAACTCGATTAACTCATACTCTTGACCCCTATAAAAGTGCTGATGGTTTGGCTGGTTTTGACTTTCTCGGTCATCATATTCAGCAATATTATCAAGGGAAATATCGGAGTAGTGAGGATAACCACGGCAAAAAATTGGGTTTCAATACACTCATTACCCCATCAAAAAAGGCAATTCAGGTACACCAGAGTGAAATTGCAAGCATCATAAAGATGCACAGGTTATCTCCACAAGAGGCACTGATTAAAGACCTAAACCCATTAATTAGAGGCTGGTCTTATTATTACAGTGCCTCGGATATAGGCACAAGTGGAGAATCCTCCAACCAAGATAATCTGATTTACCTGAAACTTCGGAGATGGGCTAAACGCCGTACCGGGAGTGCGAAGAAGGGGCATTACTTATACTGGCGAACTATCAATGGAAACAACTGGGTATTTGCGCCCAATCAAGGGAGTAATACAATCCGCTTAGTTCGGCATACGGAATTCGTCAGTAGTAGCGCTAATTACCTGATGCTAAAAGGGAATAAAAGCCCCTATGATGGCGACTTAGTTTACTGGAGTTCCCGAATGGGCAGACATCCTGAACTACCGAATAGAAAGGCTAAATTGCTGAAGCAACAACAGGGTAAATGTCAGGAGTGCGGATTGTATTTTCTTCAAGGAGATGTAATGGAAGTTGACCACAAAGAGCCATTGACACTGGGAGGGTTGGACGAGTGGAAAAATATGCAACTGTTACATCGACATTGCCACCACAAGAAGACTGCTACTGATGGCAGTCAGAAGTCCATTAATGACAATAGGAAAGCACATTGAGTAGCCGTGTGAGGTGAAAGTCTCATGCACGGTTTCGGAAGAGAGGGGTGGAGTGGTAACACTCCCCTCGACTCTACCTCGGGTCGATCGCGATTAAAGGCCAGGCCGGGTTTACAGGCTTTCTCGTTTCTATTAGAGATATTGGTGAACCTGCCCCTACAGGATTAATATCATGTCCGGTCAAATAGATATAATTCCTGTAGGGGCTCCCCTCACCGACAATAATTGCCTAAAACCGACAATCTCAGAAACCTGCCCCCACCCAACGACAAATCGCTGTTAAAGTTGATTGCGATATTTCTTAGGAGTCAAACCGACGATTTTGCAGAAAGTCTTGCTAAAGTGACTTTGGTCGTGAAACCCGATTTGCTCCGAGATATATGTTATTGATAAATCTTGCCTTTTCAACAACTGTTTGGCTTTCTCAATCCGGCAATTGGTGACGTATTGATGGGGAGTTACTCCAATTGATTGTTTGAACAAACGACTGAAATAATAAGGACTAATCTGCACTAAGTTAGCCAGTTCAGCTATGTGCAAATCTCGGTTTAGGTAGTCATTTATGTAGTTAATAACCATCTGCAATTTGACAGGATCGAGACCGCCTTCAAAATCTCGCCTATGCGGTTTTTGTGCACAATAGCGGTGCAGTATGTGCATTGAAAGCGCGTTTTTCAGTGCATCGACATAAAGAGTACCGTTTATTCCACCTGATTCGAGTTCGGTTTTGAGGGCCCAGCCAATGCCGAGAATCAAAGGATCGCTGATTTTCCAGTGCGGTATAATTTCAATGAGGTTTGAATTGGTCGATTCGCCAACTGTTTTGTCGAAGTCGGTAGGGTCGATCGCCATCGCGACAAATTCAGGATCTTCGACTGCACCTGACTGGAAATCAGTACCAGCACCACCAATGAAAATCTCTCCTCTTTGCCACGGTTCGCTACCGTAGTGTTTCCCGTTGAGTATTCCGTTTACTGTAACTGAATTGAGTATCAGCCCAATGTTGTGTTGTTGGAAACAGTGTTCTGGAGTTTCGTCTGCTGGCTGACGGTGATATTCGACGTGAATTCCCTCCCATTTTGTGCCGTGACTCGACAGGATTGAGGGACTCGGGAGAATCGATTTCATCGCGTCTGGCTGGGCAAAATCAAGAATTAAGGCTTTCTCTGAGGACATAGCTTGTACCTGGGGCAGTTGCTGTTATTCTAGAGCTCTTAAGTTCCCGCAGTTATACAAAAGATACCCAGCCTTGTGCATATTATAGCTCTGTTTGTCAAGGTTCCGCAATCAAAATTAATGGAGTTTGACTCTAGGGCGGTGTAGAGTCGATCGATAGTCGGCATTTTCATATCAGCCGTTGTGCCTACAATTAATTACTGATAATTCTTAACTTTTAGAGCGATAAATCTAAAATCTAAAATCTAAAATCTAAAATCTAAAATCTAAAATCTAAAATCTAAAATCTAAAATCTAAAATCTA
>NZ_JAUPTE010000083.1:0-28768 GCF_036701705.1 Microcoleus sp. w1-18aA5
TTTTGAGCAACAGCTTGCCTTCTGCTAAAAGGCTGCTACTTTTAGCTGCACTGATTTTTTAGTCTAAACTACAGTAAAAAAGATAGTGCATCAACCTAACTATTAATTTGGCTACATAGTTATACCACTACCAGCTCCGCAATCTGTTCCTCGGACTTTCCAGAAAACATCATTGCCTTCCCGTCAGCCTCCACCATAAAGTGATGCCCATTGTCAGTAATAAAGTGCCAAGCGACTATTCTTTTGCCACCGTACTCATTCATAGTATCGCCTGCCGTAACGCGCTCAAGCTTATGGCCGGCTGCATCACACAAGGCTCGTATCAGTTTAATGTATTTCGGCTCGGCAGCACTGGCCTGGGCGAGCCGGGCCTCGCGATCGGAAATACTCAATGCTCGTCGAGTGACTTCCTGTTGGATTCGATCTTCTGCTACAACAATCAGGCCGGGGCGCGCTTTTAACCAGTTAGCATTTAATCGTTCGAGACTCTCCTCTTGTGCGATCGAATAAAAGTCCTCATTGATGCCATTTAGCCTGTCTCTCTCAGCATTTTCGCCGAATAACCCACTCGAAAAGAACGATGCTAACTTTGTCTTTCCTGCTGTAACCAGCGCCTCTCCTTTTGCAAAAAGATCGGTATGTTGTGTCGCGCCGATTTGCCCAAGGCCTTCTTTAACTAGCGCGATGACCGCAGGCTGCCACCTTGTGTTATAGACAAACTGAGCAAAACCACCATTATTCACCTGCCCGAGGTAATAATCAACGTAGTAACTGAGGAGTGCGTCGTGAGAAATTTCTGAGAGATTCAGAAGCTCTTCAAATAGTGCATTCACAAAGTCAATATTTGATTGGATCGTCGCGCGGATATCATCGCTATTCATGCTTTCCGCTGAGAGCACGACCGCATCTTTCGAGCCAAGTATGTCGTCACTCATTTTTCCGTCTCCCTCTTAGGCTAAAACTTTTTATGTGGCCCAACTATTAATTATATTGCAGTTGCAACATTGAACATAGCCTATCAAGCTCTTTTATGCTTTTTGAGGAACGACAATACTGAAAATCACATCAGCGTTCATCTGTGTTTATCTGCTGAAATCTGCGGTTTAAAAATCCCAATCTAATCGATTTACTTCGATCCGGTATATAGAAAACCCCCAAACCATTTTAAAAATCAAGTTTGGGGGTTTTCTTCCTAAATGCAGTTTAAATCACAACTTACTCGGCTCGATCGCCGGAGCACGCAGAGACACAGTTTTATCCGCAGCAGCCTTAGCCACAAGCGACGGCACAGAATCCCGCAATCTTGCAGTCAACTGTACAGTAGTCGCATCGTAAACCTGAGTCAGCATCTTCGGATACAAACCAATACCAATAATCGGCACTAACAGAGCCGCAATAATAAACACTTCTCGCGGTTCCGCATCCACCAATTCTTCGTGATCGGACAATTCCTTATTTTCAGGCCCGTAGAAGATTTCACGCAGCATCGACAGCAGATAAATCGGAGTCAAAATCACCCCGACAGCAGCTAGAAATACCACACAAACCTTAAACACAGGATTGTAAGCATCGCTCGTTGCAAAACCTACAAACACCATCAATTCTGCTACAAAACCGCTCATTCCCGGCAAAGCCAAAGAAGCCATAGAACAAGCAGTCCACATGGCAAAAACCTTACGCATTTTCTGTCCTACACCGCCCATTTCGTCCAGCATGAGCGTATGAGTACGATCGTAAGTGCAACCCACCATAAAGAATAAACTCGCCCCGATTAAACCGTGGGAAACCATTTGCAGCATTGCACCGCTCATTCCCAAATCAGTAAACGAAGCTATCCCGATTAACACAAACCCCATGTGCGAAATCGAAGAATAAGCAATTTTTCGCTTCAAATTGCGCTGAGCAAAAGAAGTTAAGGCGGCGTAAACAATGTTAACCACACCCAAAATTACCAAGATGGGTGCGAAGACAGCGTGAGCATCCGGAAGCATTCCCGCATTCATCCGCAGTAAAGCGTAGCCGCCCATTTTTAGCAGAATTCCTGCTAGCAACATGTGGGCAGGTGCGGTTGCTTCGCCGTGAGCGTCAGGGAGCCAAGTGTGCAGGGGGAAAATTGGCAGTTTGACGCCGTAAGCTATTAAGAAACCTGTATACAGGAGCAATTCTACAGTGGGGGCATAATCTTTAGCTGCGATCGCCCGCATATCGAAAGTCACCGTATCGCCGTAAAACGCCATCGTTAGCGCGCCCAGCAAAATAAACAGCGAACCGCCTGCGGTGTATAGGATAAACTTAGTTGCTGCGTAGAGGCGCTTCTTGCCGCCCCAGATTGACAAAATCAGGTAAATCGGGACTAATTCCAGTTCCCAAACTAGGAAAAACAGCAACATATCCTGTACGGCAAAAACTGCGATTTGGCCGCCGTACATTGTCAGCATCAAAAAGTAAAATAGCTTCGGTTTAAATGTGACCGGCCAAGCAGCTAAAGTAGCCAGAGTAGTAATAAAACCAGTCAGCAAAATCAGCGGCATCGATAAACCGTCAGCACCCACAGACCAATTTAAATCGAGTTGCTGCACCCAAGTATAGCTTTCTACCAGTTGCAAATCTGGATTGCTGAAGTCGTACTGAGTGTAAAAAGCGTAAACAAGTAGGGCAAAATCGATCAAACCGACAATTAGGGCATACCACCGCACCGTCTTGCCATCCTTATCGGGAATTAAAGGAATCAGCAAGGACGCAGCAATGGGAAACAGAATTGTTGTTGTTAACCAGGGAAAGTTAGCTGTATCCATTGCGTTTTAAAATGATCCATCAGTTATTAGGTTTAAACACATTTTGCCAATTTTAGCCTAAATTTTATACTTTCTTTATACGGCACAAATTTTTTTGCTATTATTTGGATAAATTATCCGATCGCAACAGTTAATTTTAATCAAAGATTACTTCTATTGGCTAATTGTCAATTGTGAGTTATTGAGCTGATACCATTTCTTAAAATATCTCCTAGTGGGGATACGGCCATGCCCAAAGCGTGTGAACTTAAGCCTAAAAACTTTTGTATCTTTCGTTGCTCGCCCAGTTTATATCCCCCTAAATCCCCCTTAAGAAGGGGGACTTTGAGAGAATACTCTTGTTCCCCCCTTATCAAGGGGGGTTAGGGGAGATCTAGACTTCGAGACAAACAAGAGATACAGTCGGTTTGACATTAAGTTGACACTAAATGCCGTGTCCCTACCGATTTAACTGACTCCCGAAACGATCGCAAAACCCAGAACTGCGACAAACACAATCAAGGCATAAAATTGAGCGCGACCGCTCTCAAAGTATTTCAAACCTTCGCCGCTAACCAGGGTGATAAACCCTGTTAAGTTGACGACACCATCGACGACTCGCAAATCCACTTCCATGACTTGCCGCGCTAAACGGCGGCTGCCTTTGACAAAGAGAAAATCGTTGATATCGTCGAGATACCACTTGTTCAGGGAGAACTCGTAAAGCGGTTTGATTTTTTGGGCGATCGCACTTGGGTCAATTTTACGGCTCAAATACATCAGAGAAGCCAAAGTAATGCCCAGCAAAGCAATACCTACAGAGCTTCCACCCATAATCAAAAATTCCGTCAAATTGAACTCAGCAGCGTGTTCCAAAACTTCTTCGAGAGACTCGCCAGGAGCGCGAACAAACTGCTCGAAATAATTGGCAAACGGCGTACCGAGAAAACCGATAAACACAGAAGGTACTGCCAGCAACACTAGCGGCAGAGCCATTGTCAGAGGAGATTCGTGAGGCAAATGGTCGTGCTCATCGTGACTGTCGTCAGTTGAGGCCAATTCCTTAACGTTCATCGCTCCCGGGCCAAAAACAAGACCGGGTTGCAAGAGTTGCCGCTTGATGGCGCTGTCATTTCCTCGGAATTCGCCCTCAAAGGTGCTGAAATACATCCGGAACATATAAAACGCGGTCATCCCCGCCGTCAACCAGCTAACAGCCCACAAAGCGGGATTTGCTGCGAAGGCGCTGGCGAGGATTTCGTCTTTTGACCAAAAACCAGCAAACGGCGGAATTCCGCAGATTGCCAAATTACCGATTAAAAAGCAAGAAGCGGTAATCGGCATATATTTCCGCAAGCCGCCCATGACTCGCATATCTTGCGCGAGTGCGGGGTTGTGGCCTACAACTGCTTCCATACCGTGAATGACTGAACCTGAACACAGGAACAGCATTGCTTTGAAATAAGCGTGGGTCATCAAGTGGAAAAGTCCGGCACTGTAAGCGCCGACGCCCATTGCCATCACCATGTAGCCGAGTTGGGAGATGGTGGAGTAGGCGAGGCCTTTTTTGATGTCATTTTGGGTAATCGCGATCGAAGCACCCATAAATGCCGTAAAACAGCCGGTGCAGGCGATCAAATTCATGACTGCCGGCAGCCCTTCAAACACCGGGTACATCCGAGCAATCAGGAATACGCCCGCGGCTACCATTGTCGCGGCGTGGATTAAGGCAGAAATCGGTGTCGGGCCTTCCATTGCGTCTGGGAGCCAGACGTGGAGGGGGAATTGAGCGGATTTGGCTGCTGGGCCCAAAAATATCAGGACGCCGAAGATTGTCGCCAGAGTCGCCGAAAGAGCACCGGATTCGACTAAGGAGTGCAGGCGTTCGCCCATCACCTCAAATTCAAAGCTGCCGGTGGCCCAGTAAATGCCGAGGATGCCCAGCAGCAGGCCGAAGTCGCCGACGCGGTTGGTGACAAAAGCTTTTTGGCAAGCGTCAGCAGCGGGTTTGCGATCGTACCAAAATCCGACTAGCAGGTACGAACACATACCTACAAGTTCCCAGAAAATGTAAATCTGAACGATGTTCGGGCTGATTACCAGACCCAACATCGAGGCGCTGAAGATGCTCAGGTAGGCGTAAAAGCGCACGTACCCGTCGTCGTGAGCCATGTAGCCGTCGGTGTAAATCATCACCAAAAAGGCGACCGTAGTGACGATCGCCAGCATCACCGACGTTAGGGGGTCGATAATATAGCCCATATTCAGCGAGAAGTCGCCAGCAGAAGCCCACTGAATACTGCGGGTGTAGGGTGCGTGGCCCTGTAGTTGACTCCACAGCAATGCGAAGGAGAGTACCATTGACCCGCCGAGTGCGGAGACGATTAATATCGCATTCGCTTGTCGGAGCTTGTTGGTTGCCTGGTTAAAGGTGATTAAGCCTAGACCTACTAGCATTGCGCCTGCCAGTGGCAGGACTGGAATCAGCCAAGCATATTGATAAAGCAGTTCCATGACTGATAGGTAGTTTAAAGTTTCTACTAGATATTGCCAAAACTGTAAACAATTGTGACACACGCCTGCGCCACTGGGCCAAAATACTTGATCCAATTCTTTAAGTATTGCTATACCTGAGTGCAATCGCGAGCAAGACGATCGCACTACTTTTTTCATCGCCAGCGAGACGATCGCACCCTACTCCGAAAATTATTATTCCTGTGGCAAGGGAAACTATAGGACAAATCTCACAGTCCTGTGCGTTCAAGACTGCGAGATTTATTTTGGTGTCCGATGGTTGATTGACAAATGGGGAATGCCTTCTGCTTCCGACATAAAAGCCGAATGCCTTCTACACAAGAGCCGAATGCCTTGGAACCATTACCGGTTGGCTACTTCCTGAAGTTGCAGCCGTTGAGATGGGGAAGCTACGTGAGCCGCCAGCATCCAGGAATCCAGAGTCCGCCGCAGTTCCTCGCGTCCTTTGTAGTCTTCCAATCTAAATCGAACTTTATCGCCCTCAAACAAAATCAGCGTCGGCAGACTTGTCAGCCGATAAGTGTGGGCCAACTTGAAACATTGATCGGCATTCACCCCTACTAGCTTGACTTTTTCTGCCCACTGTGCCTCAAAAGTCTTAAGCGTGGGGTCGATCGCGCGGCACAAACCGCACCAAGGAGCCGAAAAGTGAACTAAAACGGGGGTAGAGGCTTGAAACACCTCTTGTGCAAAAGTGCGTTCGCTAACCGACAACACCATGAGCCCTCAAAATTTAATAATTTTTTTTCTATCCTAGGGATCATGCTACCAGTATATGTTCCTAGTGACACGCATCAAAAAAGGATGAATTTCCCACAGCAGGCCCGTAAAAATGACTACACCTAGATAGGAAGGGCGCAGAAACTCTAGCAAATCAAGGGTTTGACGCTTTTGCAGGATTGCCAAAAAAGGAATAATTGAGGTTCGAGATTTGATGGTTTCAAAGGAATCCCCAAAACGAGCCTGAAGCCGCCTGTCGCCGTGCCACACTCCGAACAGGTGGTGAAGTACCAAACCGATGGAAGTGACGAGGGTAAAGCTAGTGCCAATCCACAGGGTGTGGGCCACGCACCAAATCAGTTGTCCCACCATTTGCGGGTGACGGGTGATGCGAATGATGCCAGTTTCGTAGAGGTGAACTTGGGGTTTTTGGACGGCGGCAATTTCTAGGAGGTTGAAAGTTGCTGGGTACAGAAACAGAAAGGAAATTGCCGAAAGTATCCAAACTGCCGGTTTAACTCCGGGGACGCCCTGTACTTGCCAAAGCTGCACGCCGTCGTAGCGGTGGTTGAAAAAGTAGACAATCAGAATGACGGCTAGCGGCAAACTGACAAGGGCAAACAAAACGCGGTAAAGTCTCGGCCCGATCAGCTTTTCACCTTTGGGCCGGAGGGCTGCTAAACCGCTGTGGGCGATCGCAAAAACCAGTAACAGGCCCAGAATAACTAAGTGGGAGTCAAGCGCCAAGTCGATCGTCATTGCAAATATTAAGAAAAGTTATTGATTCTCGGCCAATTTGTGTCACAAAGTATCTATGGGAGCATTCAGCGGTTATCAGTCAGTTAACTGTTCACTGTTCGCTGTTGACTGTTCGCTGTTCGCTGTTGACTGTTCGCTGTTGACTGTTCGCTGTTTGCTGTTCGCTGCCTACAGTCAACCGTCAACTGACAACTGACAACTGACAACTGACAATTTAGATATATGTCTGACCTTCCTTTCACTTTAGACCAGTTACGCATTCTCAAGGCGATCGCCTCTGAAGGAAGCTTCAAACGCGCGGCGGACAGCCTCTATGTATCCCAGCCAGCAGTTAGCTTGCAGGTGCAAAACTTAGAGAGACAATTGGACGTGCCGCTGTTTGACCGGGGGGGGCGGCGGGCGCAACTGACCGAAGCCGGACACCTGCTGCTGAGTTACGGCGAGAAAATTTTATCGCTTTGCCAGGAAACTTGTCGAGCTCTGGAAGACTTGCAAAATCTCCAAGGCGGTACTTTGATCGTCGGCGCTTCTCAAACAACGGGAACCTATTTGCTGCCCCGGATGATTGGGATGTTTCGCCAAAAGTACCCGGATGTAGCGGTACAACTTCACGTTCATTCGACCCGCCGCACGGCGTGGAGTGTGGCCAACGGGCAAATCGATTTGGCAATTGTTGGCGGAGAGATTCCTACCGAACTTGTAGAAGCTTTAGAAATTGTTCCTTACGCTGAGGACGAACTGGCTCTGATTCTTCCTCCGTCTCACCCGATGGTACAACAAGAAACTATCCAAAAAGAAGACCTTTACAAATTGCAGTTTATATCCCTCGATTCGCAGTCTACGATCCGCAAAGTAATCGATCAGGTACTGACTCGCTGCGGCATTGACACGCGCCGCTTGAAAATAGAGATGGAACTAAATTCGATCGAAGCCATTAAAAATGCCGTTCAGTCGGGGCTAGGAGCTGCTTTTGTCTCGGTTTCGGCGATCGAAAAAGAGTTGCTCATGGGCGTCTTGCACAAATCTCAAATGGACGAAGTTTTGGTAACTCGGATTTTGTCGCTGATTTACAACCCCAACCGCTACCGTTCTAAAGCAGCAGAGGCTTTCAGCAATGAAATTTTGCCTCAGTTTGCTACTTATTCGACCATCCTGGAGAAGAAAGAACCCCCAGCGCTCGATGTGGGATTCATAGAAATAGGAACTCCCAACTCGGCGGGAAGTTAATCTCTTAGGTCGCTGGCAGTTAGCAGTTCGCGGTTAGTTGAGAAATCGAAATCTGATTTAACAATCACTTTTTCTTCCCTCTTCCCTCTTCCTTTTTCCCTCTTCCTTCTTCCCTCTTCCTTCTTCTTAGCAAACAAAAATGGAAGTTTACTGCACCCGACCAGGCTGCCCGCGCCCTCAAAACTATTTTCCCGACCTCGATGACAGTTCGCGGCTGAAAACGGTGCAGCAAAAGTTTTGCACGACTTGCGGGATGCCCCTGATTTTGAGCGGGCGCTATTTGCCCGTGAGGTTGTTGGGTCAAGGCGGTTTTGGGGCGGCATTTTTGGCCAGAGACCGCTATACTCCCGCGATGCGGCAGTGCGTTGCTAAACTTTTGCAGCCGTCGGTAAGTCTGACTCCGCCCCAGCTAAAAATCGCTCAAACTCTGTTTGAACGGGAAGCGGCGGTGCTGGAAGAACTGGGAAACGAACATTCCCAAATTCCGAGTTTGCTCGCTTTTTTTGAGCTGACTGTTACGAGTTTGCAGCCGGGAAAAAACGATCAGTTTTTCTATCTGGTTCAAGAATTTATTGACGGTACAAATTTGGAGGATGAACTAGCTGTTAAAGGCAGATTTTCGGAGGCGGAAGCGGTAGAGGTGCTGCGGGAAATTTTGAAGGTTCTCGATTTTGTGCACTCTCGGGGTTCGATTCACCGGGATATTAAACCTGCTAATATTATGCGCGGTAAAAACGGTCGGCTTTATTTATTAGATTTTGGGGCTGTTAAACAAGTAACACAAAGTGTTGGGAGTGCAAAAGCTTCGACTGGTATTTATTCTTTGGGTTACGCTCCGCCAGAACAGATGAGCGGGCAAGAAGTTTATCCGGCAACAGATTTGTATGCTTTGGCTGTGACTTGTATTACTTTGCTAAGTGGTTTGCAGCCGACGGAGCTTTTTGATAGTTATAGAAATGAGTGGAATTGGCAGTCGCGGGTGCAGGTAAGCTTGCGTTTGGCTCACGTTCTCGATCGAATGTTATTATCAGCTCCCAGCCAGCGGTTTCAATCTGCGAGTGAGGTGGAAGCGGCTCTGATGTCTCGGCCTCAACAACATTCTCCACCACCTAAAGTCGTGGTGTCGCCGCCTCCGATACCTCTTCAACCGACTCTGCCGCCTCCTGTACGGGTTCCTGCAACACCTCCTGGAGGGCTGCAACCTCCGCAGAGACCGAGTTTTTCGATTTGGGAGGTTTTGTCGGGGGCGGCGTTTACGGGTTTTGAAGGGGGGGTGCTGGCGATCGCCCTGACGAGTTTGCTGCCGTCTCCTGGCTTGAGTATCGGATTGTTGGGGATGATTGTGGCGGGTTTGATTTACGGCCAGTACCGCAGGGCGATCGAACAAACTGAGATGTTGATTATTGGTGCAGGTACTGTGGCTTTGCTGTGGTTTTTCCCGGTTTTACAGACGGCGGCACTTGCGATTTATCCGAATTCTCCGATCACTGGCGTGTTGTTTGTGGGATGGTTGGGTGCTTTGGGTGCGATCGCTGGCACAGCTATTTTTCGATTAATTTATAAGTTACTTTCTACTATTTTTTAAGCTAATAGTCATCTCCAGAAAAGCCTGTTTTGAACAGGCAAGATGCCTGTTCCACAATAATTATGGGAGATGTTTAATTTAAAATGCAGACTCAGAAGTCTATCTACCCTAATTGGGTCATTGCTTGCGGTCCAGAAGCCCGATCGCGCCCTGCAACTTGGGAGACTTCCGGTTTTGCCATAATCGGAGCTGAACCCACCTTCAGCCCCAATCAGCGATTTGTGCTGATAGGTGACTGCTGCTTCGATCGCACTCCCATGCTCAAACAACAGATTGACACAGATGGATTGACCGATTTGGCGATCGTCGGGCGGCTATGGGAACAGTACGGTACTAAAACACTGAGCTTACTGGAAGGACAATTTGCCCTTGCAGTGTGGGATAGAGACGAGCAAACCTTGTGTCTGGGGCGCGATCGCGTCGGAGCCAAAACCCTCTATTACACCCGTACAGGAACGACTCGCTGGATTGCGCCCCGACTGCGATCGCTCAATCCGTATCACGATCGAGAACTTGATTTAGTTGCTTTGCGCGACTACTTGTGCTGTGCCTTTGTACCCGGAACACAAACGCTGTGGGAAGCGGTGCGAGAGTTGCGACCCGGTAGCTACCTGTACTTACCGGATATTGAGGCGCAGAGATACTGGCAGCCACAGGAGCAAATTACTAACGCCGATCGCCCTTTGGAATGGCACAGTCAACAAGTGCGATCGCTTTTGGAACAACTGGTGCAGGAAGCGCTACCAGCGGGAGAACCAGTCGCAGCATATCTTTCGGGTGGTATTGATTCAAGTTGCGTCGCGGCGATCGCCACAAGGCTGCATGATCGTCCGGTACACACTTTTTCGATGCACTTTGGCGCTCAATATCCCAGCGAGATTGAATTTGCCAACATCGTTGCGGCACATTGTGGCACTGAGCACCACATTTTGGAAGTTTCGCCGCAGCAAATTTGGGAGTTGCTGCCGGAAACGCTGGCGGCGATGGATGATCCAGTGGGGGAAGGCTTGACGGTTCCCAATTTGCTGTTGGGGCGATCGGCAAAGCAATTCGCAGACGTGGTACTGAATGGCGAAGGTGGCGATCCGTGCTTTGGCGGGCCGAAAAATAAGCCGATGCTGCTGAATAGTTTGTACGGTTCGATTCAGGGTAAACCAGATCCGATCGCAGCTTACTTGACTTCGTTTCAAAAATGCTATGTGGATTTGCCACGTTTGCTGAAGCCGGAGGTTTGGGAAAAGGTGAAGAATGCGCCTTCCGTCTTTGCTGAGGAATTGCAACAGACAGAAACGACGTTTTTGAATCGGCTGATGCGGCTCAACATTGAGTTTAAGGGAGCCGATTACATTTTGACCAAGGTAAATAATCTCACGGCTGCGGCGGGACTAAAAGCTCGATCGCCTTTGTTTGATTCGCGGATGGTGGCACTGAGTTTGCAAATTCCGCCAGAATATAAGCTTTCGGGCGCGCAGGAAAAAGCGGTTCTCAAGGCTGCTGTGGCGGATTTGCTGCCCGATGTCATTGTCAACCGTCCGAAAAGCGGGATGGTGATGTCGATGCAGCAGTGGTTTTTGAGGGATTGGCAGCGGCAAGCGCGATCGTTGTTGCTGAATCGTCATGCGGCGATCGCGCCTTACCTCGATCGAACACTAATCCGCGAGTGGCTAAACTATCGTGGGGAAGTTTTTCCCCGCTATGGGCTGAAGTTGTGGCTGCTGGTGACGCTGGAAATTTGGTTACAAGTAAATCGCCGTTAGTTACCCCCAATTAGGGTACGGGGCCGTGCTTTTCGTCGTGTCAACTTCAGCAGTTGACCTTCAAATTTATCGATCGACAGCGGCATTTTTCCTATACGGTTTTCGCTCTTGTTTATAGAACCGAATTAAACCGCAGAGGGCGCAGAGGATACAGAGAAACGGAAGAGACAGATGAATCATTCCGATGCCAACGGATTTGATAGAAAATAAAGATTTACCTTGGTCGTTGAATTAGCCAGAAGTCTCTCAAAATTATTAACCAGGATTTTGCACCTTTCTCTCCAAGAATTTCATATCATTTCCGATCGATTAACCATAATATCCCGGTCGGGGCGGGTTTTTGAGATTGTGAATTATTGGCTGGTATTCTTGGTGAACTCGCCCTACCTACAAAAATCGTGGTTCCTCGACCGGACATGATATCAGTTGTCAATTTCTTATTTAACAATCCGTATTTTTAGCCCCCAATTTCAAGCACTATTTTACCAGTTACTGAGCCTGTTTCTAACAGTTCGTGAGCGGCTTGCGCTTCTTCGAGAGGGAAAGTTTTGCTGACGTGAATTTTTAGCAAGTTGCGATCGCACAAACGAGCACACTTCTGCAAAATATGAGCCTGCTGTTCCTGTTCCTCCACCAAACCTTCCAGCATCGGTGTTAACATTAATTCCAGACTAATTCTCAGATTTCGCATTCTCGCTGTTTTCAAATTTCCCAAAGCTGGATCGGGTTCCAAAATTGTTACCAAATCTCCATAAATCTTCACAGCCGGAATAGTTTGGTAAAAAGTTTCTCCCCCGACTGTATCGAAAGCCAAATCAACTCCTTGTCCTTGAGTCCAAGTCAAAACCTCATCGACAACATTGGTATTTTTGTATAAAATAACTGAATCTGCACCTAGGTGCTTGACAAAATTGGCTTTTTCCTGAGAACTAACAGTCGTGCAAACCTCTGCACCCTGCAACTTCGCCAACTGTACCGCGACGTGGCCGACACCGCCGGCACCAGCTTGAACCAGGACTTTTTGACCGGCTTGCAAGCGCCCTCGATCGTACAGCGATTCCCAAGCTGTAATTAAAACTAACGGTGCCGCCGCCGCCTCAGCAAAACTTAAAGCAGCAGGCTTGAGGGCGAGAAAGCGTTCGTCTACTACGGCAAACTCAGCATAAGTACCCCTCGATCCGCCCAAACCGCCATTGCAGAAAAAAACCTCGTCTCCTACTTGGAAACTTTGCACACCAACACCGACAGCCTCTACGACTCCAGCACCGTCGCACCCCAAAACGTGAGGAGCTTTATCGGGGTAAAAAGTGCCGCGCGATCGCAACTTAGTATCTATCGGATTGATACCCGCCGCTCGCAACCGCACCAAAACTTCAGTTTCTGTTTGTATAGTAGGGGCGGGGATATCTTGCAGTTTCAATACGGACGGGCTTCCGGGGGTTTGAAAAACAATCGCTTTCATCATGGGTGTTACACTAGATCAGATAATCCCTAAACTTTATTGTATATTGCTTAGCAAAGCAACAAAAAAAAATTCGTTTATCCAAAATTTATGATTGTTGTTGAAAGGCATTACATAGATCGTCAGCATCCGTTTTATAAAGAGTTTGATGACTTATCATTTCTGTCCAAAATTTTCTACTATCATGGTAAATGTTTATGATAAAACACTTTTTCAGTTCGGGATATAAAGTTGGTAGCACTAGAATTATCCGACAGTTATTTGCCATCTTAAAACCTAGAGACATATCTCAATCATTCACGGCTAAAATTAGAAATCAAGGTCTCAAAGAAGTTGTTCATGATTGGGAGGATTGCCAAAATTTAAGAATAGCTTATGACCTAGATATACCTCGATTTTCATTCCTACCCAGCATTCCCCAATACCAACATAAAATCTGTACACGTAACTTGTTAAGTTCTGATAACCACTCCCTAGAAAAAAGGGGAATAAACCTCAATAAAGGACTACTTCATTTATCTCAAAGTGACATAATAATTTCTACAAAATTCCAAGATGTCATAAAGGTAAGGGTAGTTTCTGCAACAGCGCTCTACTTTTTTGAGGTTGCTAATCAAAAGCCTGTAACGTTGATGAATTTAAATTACCACCTCAGAGAAGGTATAGATTTAGGGATTGATTACTTCGTCGCTTTGGCATCTAATAAGCCAACATTTACTCCAACTATTTATGATAAAAAACATCTCAAATTAATTACTCAAGCTTTCAATCAGCCCAGAGCATTTTTACTGTCAAAAATAGATCGGAAAAAATCTACCACGCGCCAAATCCAGCAAATCACATTTAATCGAAACAAGCCCTTAGAAAACTACCTTCATCAGACCAGCAGTTTGATTGTCAAGCGGTTGGAGTATGAGAAAATAATCCAGTTAATTATTGGCACAAAGGTTAGGAATAAACCGAATATAAAATTACAAAAAAAGCATCATATTTGTGGCGTCATTCCTCATACAGAGCCCATAAAATTTATTACTTGCAAAACTGAGTTAGTCGGTATCAAGGTAATAGTTACACAAGCATATTATACAAATAAGTTCAGATTTGGGGATTTAGAGCCTGTCGGTAAGCAAGAGTCTTACCAGGGTAAGATCGGTAAACGCGAGTGGTTTCGGTCTTGGAATGAAAGTCGAATTAATTCTGATGTGAAGGCAGCGTTAAATATAATTAGAAAAGTAAACGTAAACTCACCCCCTTAGAGGAGTGCCACAATCGTATATATGTGTTTACAATTTCACCTGTACGGGTTCAGCCTGTACGAAAAAAACCACAAAAAGTTCGGTAATGTCAAGTATTGCCAGGTTTTTTGGGAACTGTTAACTCTCTTGTCGCCTTCACGGCGATCAGACCTTGTATTCGTTACCCATCCGTGACGATACTTAGTTATTTTTAAATAGATTGGCTTCAGATAACTACAACAATTGTCGAGCGGTGCTAATCGATGTTCGATCTAGATTTATTTTTTTACTTTGAGATTCTTGCATATCTTCTGGGATTATTGGCGACTTTAGCCGTGGTGTACGCGATTTATCTCAAGTGGCACCGAAGGCCTTCCAGGCTACCGCTAGCCAAAGAGCAACGGCAGTTGGCAGACTTAAAGCCGGACGATTTATCTGCAGGATTGAAAATGCCGAAAAACTTTGTGATTTTCCGGAACTCAAATCGGTGGCCGGCAACTGACAGCTTCTTGGGTAAAGTTTTAGGTGTGGGCCGCGCTGTATTCTTGCCCAAGCAACAGCGCCTAACAGTGAATTCTTCGCCTATTGTGGGGCCTGGAAATAGCAAAACCCTAAGTCTGAGCATTTCGGGTTCGATGGGGGAAAATCCCGATCGCCCGAATGCCGAGAATCCTCCCAAAGTTAATGCTTTCGCGCAATTAGAGGAAGATTTGCTGGGCGAAATCCTAGCAGGTACTGATTCGCCGGGGGGAGGAGAATTCTTTGATGCCTTAGTTTGCCACTTAGCCTCAGCACTGGGAGTTCGCACCGCCGTCGCTGCCAAATCGATTAAGTCGAAGCCACGCACCGATGCTGCTGCCGATAGATTGCAAGTTATTAGTTTTTGCAGCGACGGACAGCAGCAGCCAAACTTTGAGTACGACACCGCCAATACTCCCGAAGCGCGGGTGCTGGAGGGGGGAATGTATTCCTGTCCCGACTACCTCTGGGAAACTTTTCCAGAAGACCGCAGACCGGTAGTAACAGGTGCGCGCAGTTTCCTGGGAGTCTTGCTGAAAAACTCTTACGGCGAACCTTTAGGCATTATCTGTATTTTCCACGATCGCCCCTTGGTGGAAGCACATCTTGCCAAATTCCGATTAATTCTCAGCATCTTTGCCGGACGGGCCGCCGCCGAATTAGAGCGGCAGCGCCTAGAAGCAGCACTGTCCACTGTAGAAGCGAAATACTGCGCCCTGGTAGAACAAATGCCTGCTGTCACCTACATTTCTCCCCTCAACCGCACGGCTGCCAAACTTTACATCAGCCCGCAAATCGAGACTTTTCTAGGTTATTCTGTAGCTGAATGGAGAGCCGATCCCGACCTGTGGCTGAAACTCGTTCACCCAGAAGACCGTGACCGCGTGTTAGTTGAAAACGCTACACAGAAATTCACCGATGGAGAAGATATCTTCTGCGAGGGGTCGCTGGTTTCAGAATACCGGGCGATCGCCCGCAACGGTCGAGTAGTCTGGTTCCGCGATCAAGCGACCGCAGTTCGCGATGAAGCAAGCAAATCTGTCATCCTTCAAGGCGCCATGTTTGACATCACAGAGACTAAAGTAGCTGCCAGCGCACTGCTAGAAAGCGAATACCGCTATTACACCTTGGCAAAAATACTGCCGGTCGGGATTTTCCGCGCCGACGCTGCTGGAGATTGCTTGTACGTCAATGAGCGATTTTTGGAGATGGCGGGACTGACTGCACCAAAGGCACTAGGCGAAGGTTGGGCGCAAAGTTTGCATCCCGAAGACCGCGAGCGTGTTTTGAGCCAGTGGTATCGCGCTGTCATAGACAAGTTGCCCTGTAAGTTAGAGTACCGTTTTTGCAACGGTGACTTCACAACCTGGGTATTTTGGCAAGCAGTGCCAGAAATGACGAAAAGCGGGGAAGTTCTAGGCTATCTCGGCACGTTGACCGATATCACCGATCGCAAGCAGGCAGAATTCGCGCTGCAACAGGCGGAAGAGAAATACCGCAGTATCTTTGAAAATGCGATCGAAGGAATTTTCCAGATAACGCCTGACGGGCGCTACCTCAGCGCTAACCCTGCTTTGGCGAGAATTTACGGCTACTCCTCGGCTGCCGAATTGATCGCGAACATACGCAACATCGACCGCCAACTTTACCTCGATCCCAACCGCCGCGTTGAGTTTTTGCGTGCGATCGAAAAACAAGGTTTTGTGTCTGAGTTCGAGTCTCAAGTTTACCGTGCTGACGGCACTACTATCTGGGTTTCCGAGAACGGCCGGGCAGTTCGCGACCCTGACGGAAATTTACTTTACTACGAAGGCACTGTCGAAGATATTACCCTCCGCAAAATAGCAGAAGATAAGTTGGTACACGATGCTTTGCACGATATGCTAACCGGTTTGCCCAACCGAGCTTTATTTATGGATCGCTTGGGGCACGCGATCAATCTTTCAAAACGCCGCCCCGAAATTTTGTTTGCGGTGCTGTTTATCGATCTTGATCGCTTTAAGGTTGTTAACGACAGTTTGGGGCATTTAGTGGGCGATCGGTTGCTAATCGCGATCGCGCAGCGCCTGGGAATCTGTTTGCGCGCTGGAGATACCGTTGCGCGTCTTGGCGGCGACGAATTCGCTATTTTGCTGGAAAATATCAAAAGCACCGAGGATGCGATCCAGATTGCCGAACGAGTGCAAGCGGAACTGGCAGAGCCTTTTTACCTTAACGAATATCAAGTTTTTACCAGTGCTAGCATTGGGATTGTTTGTTCTGGTTTGCCTCGGTATTCAAGGGAAACCAGCAAACTGTCGAGTCCCGAAAATCTGGGAAATATCGATCGGGAAACTTCTTTGTCTTGCTTATCTTCCGACTCTCCTGTTCCCAATGTCCCGTTCCCAATGTTGTACGATCGACCTGAAGAACTGCTCCGAGATGCAGATGCTGCCATGTATCATGCTAAGGGATTGGGCAAAGCTCGCCACGAAGTTTTTGACTTAAGTATGCACACTCGCGCCGTCGCCCTTTTGCAACTGGAAAACGACCTGCGACGCGCTTTAGACTCCCAGGAATTTCAGCTTTACTATCAGCCTATCGTCTCTCTAGTTACTGGTAGAATCAGCGGTTTTGAAGCGCTGATGCGGTGGTATCACCCGCAGCGGGGTGTCGTATCTCCCGGCGAGTTTATTTTAGTAGCTGAAGAAACTAGATTGATTATACCTATGGGCTGGTGGATGATGCGATCGGCTTGTCATCAGATCCACGAGTGGCACCAAAAATTCCCAGCTAATCCGCCGTTGACTGTCAGCGTCAACCTTTCTAACCAACAATTTAAACAACCGGATTTAATTGATCGCATTCGCGATATTTTACAAGAAACTCAGCTTGACCCCCGCACTTTAAAGGTAGAAATTACTGAAGGCGTCATCATGGAGAATGCTGAATCAGCAGTGGCTATCCTCGCGGAATTGAAAAATTTAGAAATTCAATTATATATTGACGATTTCGGCACTGGCTATTCTTCTTTGAGCCGCCTACACACCTTTCCAACTGATGCTTTAAAAATCGATCGAGCTTTTGTCAGCCGCATGACTGAAGATGAAGGAAACGAAGCGATTGTACAGACTATTTTAATTTTAGCCAGTCATTTAGGTATGGATGTAATTGCTGAAGGAATCGAAACCAGCGAACAGCTTAATTTACTTAGAGCTCTGCAATGCGAATACGGACAAGGATACTTTTTCTCAAAGCCGATAGACAGCATCGCAGCCACACTTTTGATAGCAAGTCAACCTAAATGGTAATTTGACTGTTGGCTGTTGACTGTTGGCTGTTGACTGTTGACTGTTGACTGTTAACCTTTGGCTTTTTGTTTTAGTGAGTTAAGATAAGCATTAAGTTTTGGTGAAAGTTCATTTAATAAGGGATGCAGGCGATCGCTCTGTTCTTGGGTTAAAAGATTTCGAGCGTAGGCAAGTCTTAACCAGTGTCTTGTTTCGTTTAAGGAGCCTCTGGCAATTTTAACAAAACGCTGATTATCTTGGCAGCTATAGCGTCCATGTCCTTCTACAATATTAGCACCAACACTATCAGCAGATCGCACTATTTGTTTGCCCATCGTATCCTTCGTAAACTCGTCCCATTTTTTAACAATAAACCATATTTCGTTTGATATTTTTTCAGCTAATTGATAAACTTGTAGCTGTTGAAAGCTTTCCATATTAGCTCCTTTAACATAGTTGATGGCAAACCGTCAACTGCCAACAGTCAACAGTCAACCGTCAACAGTCAACCGTCAACAGTCAACCGTCAACCGTCAACCGTCAACTTCCTTAAACTTTCGCTTCCAAAGACTTGAGAAACTCAGTATTTACCCCCGACTCGCGCGTCAGGGCAATTTTCCCAGTACGAGCAATTTCCTTAATCCCAAATCTATTCAGAACCTGGACGATCGCCACCATTTTACCGGGATCTCCCACAACTTCCAATGTCAGCGTATCATCACCAATATCCACCACTCGCGCTCTAAAAATTTGAGCTAACTCAATGATCTCCGATCGCGCCCCGCTAGCAGCATTAACTTTCAGCAACATCAACTCCCGTTCCACACAGGGAATTTCCGTTATATCCTGAACTTTAAGCACGTTAATCAACTTGTACAGTTGCTTTGTCAACTGTTCGATAATTTGGTCATCTCCGGGTACAACCATCGTAATCCGAGACACTCCCCCTTGTTCCGCCGGGCCAACGGCCAGACTTTCAATATTAAAACCCCTACGGGCAAATAAACCAGCAATTCGAGTGAGGACACCCGCTTCATCTTCAACTAAAACCGAAAGAGTGTGTTTCATTTCTCCAAAAAGACGCATTTCGTGCAATTCTACTTTCGCTAATTCACCTTTTAGCAGAAGTGCACGCCCATTGAACCTGCCTTAGACATTTTATCGCGAGTTATTGGCCGTTCATCTGCAGGAAAAAACAATATCATTAAGCTGTCGGGGCCAGAGTCACCTCCGATCGACAATATCACTCATAGATCGGCGTAAATCCGCCCCCTCCCGCTTATTGTTGTCGATCGCACGCACATGATCTAAGTAATTGTGTGTACGAACCTACACAATTACTTGATCGAATAAAAAGTTTTCACGTCGGTTGGCCCAGTAGGACTGAAATTTTGAGACCCAATGGGTCTCAAAATTCCTTCACAGAAAAACCCGGTGTTGCAGAGATGGCATCTGGCGGCGGACTTGTTCTAGTCGATCGGGATTAATTTCTGCAATTGCCACACCCGGTTCGTCTCCAGCATCCGCCAAAACCACACCCCAAGGGTCTACAATCATCGCGTGACCGTGAGTTTGACGGCGACCGTAGTGACGGCCAGTTTGTGCGGGGGCAATCATATAACAAGTATTCTCGATCGCCCTAGCTTGCAACAAAACCTTCCAGTGATCCTTGCCAGTGTAAGCAGTAAACGCCGCCGGCACGAACAAAATATCAGCCCCCTTGTACGACAAATGCCTGTACACTTCCGGGAACCGCACGTCATAGCACACCGAAAGTCCCAGCGTCCCCAACTCCGGCGACACATAAACCGGCGGCAAATCTTCACCAGCTTTCACAGTGTTCGATTCCCTGTAAGTAATACCGTCTGGCACATTCACATCGAACAAATGTACTTTTCTGTACCTTGCCACTTCAGTGCCGTTTGGGTCTACCAGCAAACAAGTATTGTATACCTTCCCTCCCTCCGTCGGCACTGGAAATCCGCCGCCCAGAATCGTTACCTGGAATCGCTGGGCCATCGTTTTGAGGAATTTTTCGCTTTGGATGCCGATCGCCTCTGAAGAAGCAATCTTTTCCTCCTCTTCTCCCATAAACGAGAAATTTTCTGGTAAGGAAACTAACTCCGCACCCCGACGCACTGCCAGGTCGATTAATTCCTCTGCCTGAACCAAATTTTTTTGCAGGTCAGGCAAGCTAGTCATTTGAATTGCTGCGGCGAGATAAGACTTCATCGATTCACAATATTAGTCATTAGTCATTAATCATTAATCATTAGCCATTAGTCATTAGTCATTGGGAACTAATTTGATAACTAAATAGTTTAGATCCTTGGTTTTCACCCATTTAGGCGCTGGTTTTGTACTCAATGCTCCAGTTTGAGAGTTTTGATATTTGAGCTTTGAAATAACTTGATAAATCACCGCTCCAACTTCAAAACTCTCAACTTTTTTTTCTAGGTTTAGGAACCTAAATCCACTGATTTTTTATGGCATCGGATGGAAAAGCAAGTCTGGGAAAAAACGGTTGAATTCAATTAAAATTCCCGCCGTTATCACCATCCAAGCTGCTGCCAATACTGGTGCGGTCGAAAGATACTTCAGAAAGTATTGCATGAATACTGCTCCTCAAAAGTCGAGACAACTTAAATTATGCGAACCGATTTTAGATTAAGGATTTTAGGCTGGGAATTTGTAAACCAACTAAAATCTAAAATCTAAAATCCCAAATTGCTAGCGCGGCGAAACAGTAATTTCGTCGTCCTTCGCAAACATTTCACCAGTGGTGATTTCTTTGAGAGCTGCTAGAGGCCACAAAAAGCCACTCAGCATCAATGGGACTGCCTTTGGAACATCGATAATAATCTCTTTTTCCTCAGGAGAGCCAGATTTTTTGGCTGCTTGCAGATAAGAACGGCCTACCCAACCAATCCAACCAGCAATATACAAGAACAGCACGCTGGGAATCAAAAAGTCTCCGGCTTTGCTCAAATTGCCGTCTACGATTAAGTGCGGGTATCCTTCCGGGCCGCACATAGCTTGAGAATAGCGATCGAATCTTGCTTTGGCAGATGCGGGGTCGCCATTCGTAGAACGGGCATTTTTAGCCAGTTCCTTGAATTCGGGAGAGTCCTTGCACGGCACTAAATTGTAAGCCGAAGCAACTGGAGCAAAACTGATCCAGACACTCAACACTAAAATTGCAGCAAACAATCGTCGCATGGAATTGTTTCCTTTTGTTACAAAACAATAAGTTTTTGTACAAGCATTTCAACTTGCCGATCTGGAATCCAGATTACCGTGTTTGTTGACAGTGTAAAGTATCCATCATTGATGCGGCAAATCCCAATAGAATGAGGGATTAGCGTTTTCATAGGTCAATGCTGAGCTAGCAATACCGTGAGGATATTCCTTCTTTGCATCCGATGATGGTCTTACCTGTCGATCGGGCAAAAATCCCTTAACAATAACCTGAGTACAGGTAGAGCGGGGGACTTGCGCCGAATTAGTTAAGCTAGCAATAACTAACCTATCAAATAAAATTACCAGTTAATGGCAACCATTTTCGCAATCGAAACAAGTTGTGACGAAACAGCAGCAGCGATTGTTAAGAATCGTCAAGTTTGCAGCAATGTTGTAGCATCACAAATTAAAATCCACGAGCAGTTTGGCGGGGTAGTGCCGGAAGTGGCTTCGCGGAGTCACCTAGAAATGCTCAATCAGGTAATTGCCCAGTGTCTCGGTGAAGCAAACCTGAGTTGGTCAGAAATTGACGGCATTGCAGCGACTTGTGCCCCCGGTTTAGTAGGTGCATTGTTAGTCGGGCTGACAGCGGCGAAAAGCTTGGCAATAGTCCATCAAAAACCTTTTTTAGGCGTCCACCACCTCGAAGGGCACATCTACGCTTCTTACCTTACCGAACCCGACTTGCAGCCACCGTTTTTGTGTTTGTTAGTTTCCGGGGGACATACTAGCTTTATTTATGTCAAAGATTGCGGTGTTTATGAAACAGTAGGACACACACGCGACGACGCCGCTGGCGAAGCTTTTGATAAAGTTGCGAGACTGTTGCAGCTAGGATATCCCGGCGGGCCGCTGATTGACAAATTGGCCGCCCTTGGCAATCCCCAAGCATACCCTCTACCAGAAGGCAGAATTTCCTTGCCTGGTGGTGGCTACCATCCTTACGACAGTAGTTTTAGTGGCTTGAAAACTGCTGTTTTGCAATTAGTACAGAAACTCAAGAAACAAAATAACAATGTGGGTGCCGAAGACCTCTTGCCTGCCTCTACAATTAATGATATTGCGGCCAGCTTTCAGGAAACAGTAGCTAAGGGTTTAACAAAAAGAGCGATCGACTGTGCCGTAAATTTCGGGCTTACCACTATTGTAGTCGGCGGCGGAGTTGCAGCAAACAGCGGACTGCGAAAACACTTACAAGCAGCAGCAGGAAAACACAACTTGCGAGTATTGTTTCCGCCATTAAAATATTGTACGGACAACGCAGCAATGATTGGCTGCGCGGCGGCAGAACACTTGCAGCGAGGACACAAATCGCCGCTAACTTTGGGAGCAAATTCAAGAATGGGTGTCAGCGATATTATGGAACTGTACAAGAGTCATTAGTTATTAGTCATTAGTCATTAGTCATTAGTCATTAGTCATTAGTTAACAGTTAACAGTTAACAGTTAACAGTTAACAGTCAACAGTCAACAGTCAACATTCAACCCAACGATGAAAATCCGCGACGCAGAAGAAAGCGATTTGCCAGCAATTGTCCAAATATATAACGCAGCAATACCGGGCAGAATGGCCACAGCAGATTTAAAAGCAGTCTCAGTCGAAAGTCGCCTCCCGTGGTACAGAGAACACTCTCCCAATTCCTGGCCGATTTGGGTAATGGAATCAGAACAAAATATTGTTGGCTGGCTGAGTTTTCAGATTTTCTACGGACGCGCTGCCTATCAGCATACAGCAGAAGTTAGCATCTACGTTGCACCCGATCGCCAACGCTGCGGAATCGGACAAAATTTATTGCAATCGGCAATTGTGCGGAGTCCAGAATTGAAGCTTAAAACTCTCATAGGAATTATTTTTGCTCACAATCAGCCGAGTGTAAAATTGTTTGAGAAATTTGGCTTTCAGCGGTGGGGATATCTGCCACAAGTTGCGGAACTTGACGGCTTTGAAAGAGATGTCGTAATTCTGGGTTTGCGTTGTTAGCTGTAGGGAAACGGCAATGCCCATTGGTGTCAACTTAAGGTCAAACGTAATACCGGTCTGCTGTTTGACGATTAGGCCTCGATCCCCCCTAGCCCCCCTTAAGAAGGGGGGGGGACAGGAAGCGCTCAAAGTCCCCCTTCTTAAGGGGGATTTAGGGGGATCGAGACTACGGTAGAAGCGAGATTTTCCAGGCTCTGATGTTTGCTCAATCTGCTAAAATTGTAATTTCATCCAAAGATGCGATCGCCACATCCGCATTTTCCAAATGACTAACCTGGGCCTTTCCCCAACAAATCCCGATACAGCCAGCCGCGCCCGCATTTTTACCCATCTGAATATCGCCTGCTGAATCTCCTACCATTAAAGTTGCTGCGGGATTTACTCCGAGTTTCTCACAAGCTTGCAAAAACAATTTCGGATCGGGTTTGTGAACCGTTGAATCCACTCCCATTTCTAACTGAATCCACTCGGCCAATGCGTGGTGTTTCACAAACTTCTGCACAACCTCCGTCGTAGCCGCCGAAAGAATTCCCAGTTTTAAACCCGCTTCCGAAAGATATTTCAGCACTTCCAAACTGCCGACAAATAGAGGAGAAACAGCACTATTTTTAAACATTTCGTCAGCTTCGTCAAAAGCGCGGCGCGCAATAGTTAAAGATTCCAGCCATCCTCTGCCGGTTTCGGCGATGTATCCCGCCGCCACAATCTCATTTTCCCTACGACTACCGACTGCCAGTAAGCCCGTGGGGTCAATGCTGCCGCCTTCGATACCAAAAGCCATTTGTAAAGGCTCTCCAACCCCCGGAATTTGAGCGTCTGCGAGGCGCGCTCGCTTAATTCCCAACAATCTCAAAAATTCTTGAGAATCCTCTAGAGTGCCGTCTTTGTCAAAGATTACGGCTTGGATATTCGAGAAGGTAATGCCCCGACATTTAATAGTTACCAAGAATCTGAACTCCGTAATTTTTATAGTTTTTTCTATTTTCCCATATTGCGCTATTTTTGGCAATTCTTAATTGCCCAGGATCGTTGTGTTCCTAGAAAATTATGTCCAACATTAGACATCTCCAATAACCATTGTGGAACAGGCATCTTGCCTGTTCAAAACAGGCTTTTATGGAGCTAACTCTTGTTGTATTCCTACAAAACTAGGACACAACATTGTTGTGTCCATACAATCAATAAATTAAAATCGTCCTACTAAATTAGCCACCATTAATCCTAGTACAACCGGCTGGATTGGCTTAACCATATGCCTTTGAAAACCAGCTTCGATCGCCCTTTCGCGTTCTTTATCGCCCGCATAGGCAGTCAGCGCCGCGGCGGGGATTTCTCCTCCGGCTTCCGCAGCAAGAGCTCGCACTTCTCGAATTAAGAAATACCCATCTTCCTCTGGCATTCCAATATCGGAGATTAGCACGTCGTATCTGCCCGGATTTTCAGTCAAAGCAGCGATCGCACTTCTGGCAGATGCAACTGCCAAAACCTCAGCCCCGTAGCCTTCAAGCACAAATTGTAAAAAGTCGCGGGTATCGATCTGATCGTCTACGGCTAAGATGTGCAAGCCTTCTAGAGAGGGGACGCGATCGCTAGAGGCGTTTAAAGGCCCTACCAAAGCAGTTGACTTTAAATCGATCACCGATGTCAACTCTGGAGGTAGCGATCGCAACGGCAATCTCACAGTCATTGTAGTTCCTTGTTCTTCACCCGGACTTTCGGCTTGCACAGTTCCCCCGTGCAATTCAACCAGGTGACGCACGATCGACAAACCCAATCCCAGCCCTTGATTCGTCTTAGCGCTGCTGGCATCGCCTTGATGGAAACGATCGAAAATATACGGCAAAAACTCTGCCCCAATGCCTTTTCCCGTATCGCTGACTCGAAGTTGAGCATGATTCTCGATCGTCGATAGCAGGATTTCCACTCGTCCCCCCGCCGGAGTAAACTTAATCGAGTTAGACAGAAGATTCCACACAACTTGCTGCAAGCGATTGATATCCCCTAAAACAGTCGTAGGAATCAACTGCGAAACAATTTGAATGTTTTTGGCTTCGGCGGATAATTGCACCCCCTCCAGCGCAGCTTGCACCACTAACCGCAGATCGATCGGACAAATGCACAGTTGAAGCTTGCCACTCGTAATCCGGGAAATATCCAGGATATCTTCGATTAACTGAGATTGCGCCCTCGCGCTGCGCTCGATCACCTCTAAAGCCTTAGTAACGGCTGGTTCCTTTAATTTCCCGGAACGCAGAATTTGTGACCAGCCCAGGATCGGAGTCAAAGGATTGCGTAATTCGTGGGAGAGATTCGCCAGAAATTCATCTTTACTACGGTTGGCGGTTTCTGCCTGGTGGCGGGCCAACTGTTCCTGCTGTAATAACTGCGATCGTACAGTTTCCAACTGCTTGCGCTGCGTGATATCCTCGATCGACAACAGAATCATTAAAGCTTGATCTTCTCGTTCAAGTTTACAAGCATTCAGCAGCATGGTTTTGGGCCCGATCTTATCAAACAGGTGATCCAACTCAAAGTTTTCAAGCTGAACATCACTAACCAGAATATCTTCCAGAATCCATCGCACTTGGGGGATATTCCACTGCCCGTTGCCTAGCTCAAATAGCGAAGATTTTGCTGTTTCTGACGGTGAAACCTGAAACATTTCATAAAACGATCGATTTGCTTTATTCACTCGGAAATCAGCATCTAGGACGACTAAAGGCGTTTGCACAGTTTCCACAATGGTTTCAGCATAATTTCGGGCCTCCTCCAAGGTTCTGGCACTGCGTTTAAGAGCATCAATATCGAGCAAAACCATCACCACACCGTCAATCTGGTTTTCCGTTGTCCGGTAAGGACGAATGCGGAGGTTGTACCAATATCCCGATAAAGTTTGAATTTCTTGTTCTTTCGTCTGGAGAGTATCAATCACCTCCAAAATCATCTGTTCCAAGTTAGGAACGTTCAGAGTTGAGCGAATGTCGCTAAAGGGTCGTCCAACATCTGTAGGAATCACACTAAAAATTTGCTGTGCCGTTGGCGTAAAGCGTCGAATCTGTAAATCGTTTGTCAGCATTAAGATAGGGATATTGATACTGGAAAGCAAATTTATCAGATCGTTATTGACCAGGCTTTGTTCAATATTGCGGCTGCGAAGTTCATCATTAGTGGTAGTGAGTTCCTCATTAGTGGCTTGAATCTCTTCTTTGGCAGTTTCTAACTCCTCATTGGTGCTTTGCAACTCCTCGTTGCTGGATAGGATTTCTTCGTTCGCAACTTTGAGGTCTTGGTTGAGACTTTCCTGATCCTGGATCACCGCTTGCAGTTGGGCTTGAGCCGCAGTTTTTTCTTGGTTAGCGGCTGCAAGTTGCTGCCTCAGCAGCTCAATTTCGTGCACTAAATCAGGTTGCTCGAAGTTTTCAGAAGGGAGAGTGCTGAAGTTAAGTACGCGGGGTGCAGCCTCTTCAAATACCACTAAAAAGTAGCGTCCTTCGGCCGCCTGTGGCTGGAACGGAATCACCTCAAAATTGACGATACTCGATCGTCCGCCCGATTCAAGCAAAACCCTTTCTCTCCTAATGGTTACGTTCTGCGTTTGTGCCTGATAAATCGCGGTGCGAAGCTCAACCAGCAAGCCTGCCCTTGCCATTGCCAGCAAGTTTAAGTCGGGCGTTCCGGCTACCACTCTCAAGTAAGGATCGATGTCTCCCCGCACTTGCAGGATTTTCATCTGCTCGTTGACAACCACACTGGCTGGGGCATATCGATTTAAAATCAGTTGGTCAGTTTCTTGTTGTAAATCCAAGCTATTCGTCAAATTCTCCTTCACTTCCTGCCGTTCACGTGCTTTAGCTACGGGATAGGAACTCGGCGTAAACGAAAAATGGGGACGAGTCGCAGTCAACTTTTTGGCATAAATTTTAGACTTTTTCTCCACTGAAGTAAACAAGTAGGAAAATTCTCCGGTACTCTCAGAAGTGCCTAACAGGAGAAAGCCCGTTGGCTTAAGACTGTAATGGAAAATCGGCATCACTTTTTTTTGCAATGACTCTCCCAAGTAGATCAGCACATTGCGACAGCTAACTAAATCGATATGGGAAAAAGGCGGGTCGCTGCCTAAGTCTTGTCGGGCAAATACACAAAGTTCGCGGACTGCCTTGCTGATTCTATAGCTACCTCTTGCTTCGGCAATAAAGAAGCGAGTACGTCGTTCTAGTGAAACATCTACCATCTGGTTTTCTGAGTAGACGCCAGACCTCGCTTTGCCGATCGCCTGTTCGCCAATGTCCGTGGCAAAAATCTGGATCGCTGGCTGGATGACTTGATCGCTCAAAAACTCTAACAAGCAAATCGCGATCGAATAAACTTCTTCACCTGTCGAACATCCCGCCACCCAAATCCGAATCGGAGTTTCGGCCGATTTATTTTGGGTAATCGTGGGGAAAACCAGTTCTTTTAACTTTTCAAAGGCTTCGGCGTCACGGAAGAAACTGGTAACGTGGATCAGGATTTCTTCATACAAAGCTGTGATTTCAGCCGAATTGTGTCGAAGATGTTGGGCGTAATCATCCAAGCTTTCCAGCTTGTACAAAACCATCCGCCGCTGGATGCGTCGAGCGATCGTGGTGGGTTTGTAGTGGCTAAAATCAACGCCTGTGGTCGATTTCAGTAGCGCAAAAATAGTTGCCAGGGCATCTCCCTGTTCGGGCGATTCCTCAACTTTTGTCAGGGGAAGCGGGCCAGTGAGAAGCGGACTGCGACTGTAGTTTGCCAGTTCCTCGGCAATTTTTTCCGGTGTCATAACGAAATCGACATTGCCTGTAGCAACAGCGGTATTCGGCATACTATCGAATTTTGCTGTGTCTTGACATTGAGCAAAAGTCATGCCTCCGGCTGCTTTGATTGCCTTGAGTCCGAGTGAACCGTCTCCGTCTCCCCCGGATAAAACTACGGCGATTGCTTTGTGCCCGCGATCGATCGCCAATGAGGTAAAAAACGCATCTCCCGGCATATATTTGCCATAAATCTTCTCGCGCGGTGAGAGTTGCAGCACGCCTTTACATACCACCATCTTGGTGTTGGGCGGAATAACGTAGACTTGATTGGGCTCTACAGCTACGCCGTCTTCTACCTCATTCACAGGCATTTGCGTGGTTCGCGCAAGAATCTCGCTCAGCAGACTTTTGTGATTGGGGTCTAAATGTTGAATCAGCACAAACGCCATACCCGTATCGGCCGGTAAATGGCTGAGTAACTGCGTGAATGCTTCCAACCCTCCTGCTGAGGCGGCAATCCCAACAATGGGAAAGGGGGCATCGGTTTCGGTTAATTGTTCGCTGTCGAGGGCGGCTGGTGCGATCGATTCGAGTGTATTTTCTGGAGAGGCCTGATGAGAAGTCATGCTATGAAGTCGAGGACTTCAGCTATTCAGCAACCTACAGTTCTCGCAAGATGCCGCTGAAGAACCCGTACTATACTTAAGTATACCTTAAGTTATAGGTATTATTCAACTCATTTAATGAGTAAGTATACTGTTGGAGCCATGATCTGAGCGCGATCGAACAACTCTATCTGCTGTTGGGGCGATCGCAACGAGAGGCTAGCAATAACTACTTATATTTGTTTACCTAAGTAGGTCGGCGCAAAAAAACCGAACTATGTTAAGATAAGTAAACAAAGAGAATATATCTACTGAGGTAACTAAA